>WFYP01000196.1 GCA_015490055.1 Nitratifractor sp. | reverse complement strand
TGCTTATATTTATTACACATAAAGTTAGATATGAAAATTAAAAATCTCGCTGCTATAGCTATATCTTTATTAATAATTTTCCTCATATCTTTTGCCATATATTGGCAATCTATAACACCTGTAACTGTTGTTATTCAAGCAGGACACGAAGGCAGAACTACAGGCAACACAGGAGCCACAGCTGGAAGCTTGCAAGAAGTAAAATGGAATATAATAGTTGCCAACGAAGTAGCAAAACAGTTAGAAAAATGGGATATAAAAGTAAAGAGAGTCCCAGCAGATACAAAACTAATAAAAGCAAAAATAGCAGTAGCAATACACTTTGATGGAGCAAATAAAAAATGTAGTTCAGGCGCAAGTATTGGCTATAAAAACGAAGCCTCAAAGGAGTTCGCAAAACGCTGGAGAAAAATCTATGGTAACTACTTTCCATTTGCTTGGCAAAAAGATAACTTTACAAGAAATTTAGCCAACTACTATGGCTACTACTACATTAGAGCCGATAAATTTTTAGTACTAGAGCTAGGCGAAATTACTTGCAAAAAACAGACAAAATGGCTAAAACCAAGACTAAAAAAAATCGGACAATTAATTGCATACACAATAGCAAGAGAGTTAGGCTTTGCACCACCTAAACCTTGGAGCGTTAGAAGGTAAAAGACAAAATATTTTGGTCGGTAAACCGACCCTACATAAGCTTTATCTAAATAATACAAATCCGTAGGGTCGATTTATCGACCATAGATATAAGCAAGAGTAACTATTTAAAACCAATAAGGCAACACAAAGGTCGCCTTCTACGGTGTATAAAGTTATAAATACTTTATTTTAATGCAGCTTCTGCATCTGATTCGTTGTAATAAAATACTTCTACTCTCCCTCCATCTGAAAATTTTATGTATTTATCATTGTGCTCTATAAGTTCATTTTTATGAATTTTCCCGTCGCTATCTTCAATATAAGCAAAGTTACCTTCTATTTTAGTAATTGTGGATACTCCATGGTTACTATTGCCTTTAATATTTGTCCAAGTTATATATGTTGCATCACTGCTTACTACATCTTTTTCAACAATTACAGTCCCATCTTTTTTATAAGCACCATAAAAAGTACTACCAGTTAAAATATCTTTAAGTGCAGATGAATTGCCATTATCACTATCTCCACCACCTGCTTTTAATGCAGCTTCTGCATCGGCTTTGTTGAAGTAAAGTGTAATCTCTTCATTGTCATTGCCTCTAGTAATTTTTACATATTTATCTGTAATTTCATTTACAAAATGTTCGCCATCTTCATCTACAATTTTATGGTCTTTATAGCTTGCATGATATGTATTTCCATTACTAAAGTTTAATACTTTTCCATCTTTGCTAACTGTAACACTTCTTAATTCGTTTTTACGAACAAAATAGAATGTTTTACCTGCAAATAGCTTCTTTAAATTCTCTGCAGAGTAAGGGTTATTTTTAATACTCTTTTCATATTCAGCTTTTGCTTCTGCTTCTGTATTAAATAGTTTAGCAATGTTATGATGCTCTGTCTTTTCAAGTAATATGTAATTAGCTTTTTGAGTCACATTAAATGTACCAATATCACCATCCTCATGATGCATTATCAACAGTGTACCCTTAATTTCAATTTTTTCACTAAATTTATCACCCTTACCGTCACCAGCCAAAGCCTCTCCACTGAAAGATGAAGCATCTTTATTTACAGTTAATTTAATCAATTCGGTATGGTCACTCTCTTCTATATAAGCATAAAAAGTCTTACCGGCTAAAAGCTCTTTTGTAATTTGTGTTGCACTCTTCTCTAAGTGTTTTTTGACCTCTTCTTTTGTTTTTACTTTACCTTTGAAATTGTGGTCTCCTTGCTCTACTTCCGATACAACACCTACTAATTCGTCATCTTTAGGAACTTTTGTTTTTCCTTTTAAAGCATCTTTAAGAACTTCTAATGTATGTGGAGCGATTTGAATACCATTACTAGCATCACCATCATTATCTACAGATTGTAAGAATCGTGCTACTTCTAAATCGTTTTCTAAAACCTTTTTGCCTTCTGCAAGGTTATCTTTACTTACTTTTCTTAAAGTAATACCAGCAATCGAGAATGTACAGTCCGCTCCTTTTTCAAAAGTAAACTTACCATCTTTATCTGTCGTGCCTGTTTGCGAACCACATTTATAGTTTACACCCTCTACTGCAGAATCTACATAATACCCAGTACCAGTATCTGCTTTTTTAAGTGGATTTCCTCCACCACCACAACCAGCTAAAATTGCTACCGATACAATCGATAAACCTATAAGATTAATTTTTTTCATTTAAGTTGCCTCCTAATTTTGATACTATTATTATATTTCCCCCCCTTAATATATACTTATTATCAATAATATTGAACTATTTTATATTTAAATAGTTAATTAATATAATATGTAGGAGTTAAATTTCACTATTTTATAATCAATCTTGATAAGAAACACTATAAATTTAGTATTTTATGCTATAATTGCAGTCGCCCTCTTCGGAGCTATGCAACAGGTTTGTGAGGAACCGGGTCAGGACGGGAACGTAGCAGCCCACCTCACTCTCTTGTGTGCCATAGTACCCCGAAGGGGGTTTTACTCAACTTAATACCAAACTATTCATAAAACCAACAAATAGACTAACTTTAAGCAAAATTTACTATTGACTAAATCTTATTTTAGACTTTTATCTGTATAATACTCTATTTAAATTAGAGAGGTGTCCGAGTGGTTTAAGGAGCACGCCTGGAACGCGTGTGTAGGGCAACCTACCGTGGGTTCGAATCCCATTCTCTCTGCCACTATCTATTTAACCAGTATAGTAGAGATGATAGATTTTTAATCCCAAAATATATATAATTTTTGTTTCTATTGTGAAATCTTCTGACATAAGTTAATCTAAACATATCATTATAATCAACATATACATTAGTTCCAAATGCACTTTTTCTAACCCAGAATGGTCTATTTTGTAAATTACCAAACAGACTGACACCTGCACCTAAACTAAAGCTTTTATTGACATTAACAAAGGGGTCAACATCTAATCTCAAATGGTCATCTATATGTACACCATGGTTATAACTAAGCTTCGCTTCAATACCATCAAAGAGTATCCATTTATGATACCAATATAAGCTATACCCTAATGAGAAGCCACCATTTTTACTATCTATTGCTATTTCGTGTGGAAGTAGTTTATATACAAAATTAGAAGATGTTTTATCTACATTAGGAATAAACAGTGGTTGTAGCTCAAAGCCTCTTTTGCGTGTTAATTTGCTCATTCCCAGCCATGCAGAAAAATCTACAGCCCTTGCAACTGCTAGATAATCTGAATCTTCTCTTGCGTGCTGATTTTCAAGTGTTACTACTCTATCCAAAAAGGTTTGTCCAATCTCTTTATACCAGCTTTTTGGATTCTCTTTTGCATATGCCAAGAAAGAGCCCTCCTTTAAAGGTATATGCGTTATATCTAAATTCTCTAAAAATTTTGTAAACTCTTTAAAACTATAACGACGATTATCTTTTAATTTTAAGTTAAAAGCATTATATATTGCAGCAAATCTATTGCTGTTTTTTGGAGGTTTTATATTACAAAACTCTGCTTTTAGTAGCATATTATAGACTGTTAATGCATCTTTGCTACTATCAATTTTTAGCATATTTTTATATCTCTCCATCTGTTTGGGCAGACTGTTTTCTGTACCAAAGCCTCTTTTTTTAGCTTCTTGGGCAAAACGATAAATTGCATCATATACACCAACATAGTAGTCATATTCTCTAAAGTTTTTATCTAAAAAAGCCCCAAATGCCCACATAAAATTACCGGTAATTGGGTGGTATCTTGATGATAAAATTAAGTGCCTATTATCATTGTTGCGAAAATATCTATCGATAGCTTCATAGAGTTTCATAGATCTAAAAATTTGTGTAGATTTAAGTAGTGGTAATACATTTGTACCTAAAAAGCCGCTTGTAATATCTCTATCTGCTTTTAAACTATTATCCGTTTTATATATAGGTTTTGTACATTTGTTACAGTGTAGAAAAGATTTTACATCTTTGCGTTTACAAATTTTTGAATTAAATTTACGCATACTATCGGGGTCTATAAATAAAAAGTTATTAGCTTGTGAAGCTAAGGCTAATGCAGTATCTAAGGGGATATTATTGTAAACTCCACCATCTAAGAAATAGTCACTTCCTTTCTTTTTTTTGTAAATATAGTTTAATTTAATTTGCTTAAAAGCACCAGGAAAAGCTGAAGATGCAAAAAGTATATCTTTAATAACGGAGTTATCACTATCAAGAGATGGTATAGATATGGTGTGTAAATTAGATAGCTTAGGATACTCTTTTTCCCTAATATTTCGAATCTTTAATTTACCATTTTTTTCATAAAGAGTTAAGGGTATAACAAAACTTTGATTCTTCATTACTATACCCTGAAACTCCTCCTCTATTGGGTGCACCTTTGTTACTGTAATTCCAAGAGGAACCCTGCATCCTTTTCTAAAGATAGCCTTTTGCATATGTCTAAGTATATTGTTTGCTTTATCTATAAGGGGTCGTCTTGTAAATAGAGTTGAGTTATTTGTCTTATCTGCACCATGTATTGCTAAATCTTTAATATCAATACCTGTCCATGTATCGTAAAAAAGATTTTTATCTACACTATTATAGTCATTCTCTCTATCTTGACACCAATATACAGCACTAATTAATGCATTAATACTTCCAGCAGATGCACCAGCTACAGACTCTAGTTTTGGTTTGACTAATTGACTATTTTTATCTAATATATTTAAAAGTTTGATTATTGCCCAATTATAACCAGCTTCATAAGCGCCTAAACTTACTCCTCCACTAATAACCATAGATGTTTTAACTGGTTTAGCTTTTGCAGATAAAAAAAGTGGTAAAAAAATTAAGATTGAAATATTAATTATGTATCTCATAACATAGAATACCCCAAATTAGTTTAAGCTGTGCTAATCTATCTATTTTTTAACGACACTTCTTTTAACAACATATATTTTTTCGTAATTAAAACTGCATCTCATATGAAAAACTGTGCGACATTGTCACACCTATAATTATTTATTTTAGGCTTGCTAATTCACTTTCTACCTTTTCTAGCTTCTCTTGTGCATCGGCTAGGGCTTGGCGGTTTTGAGCTATTACGGCTTCTGGGGCGTTGGCTACGAATTTTTCGTTGTTTAGCATACCGTTTAGTTTAGCTATCTCTTTTTCTAGTTTTGCTTTTTGGTTCTCTAGCTTTTTGATAATTGGGCTCATATCGATGTCGGCTGTTGAGATGTAGCTCTCTAAGTTGTCGCTTACATCTGTCACAGCATTTTCTGGTTTACTCTCTACAAACTCTATCTCTTCTACTTTTGCTAGTTTCTCTAAGAATGGTTTTAGCAAATTAGTATCAACCTCTTTTGTAAACTTTACATATGCTTTGTCAATTTTTTTGTTACCCATATCAACTAGCGTTTTACAGCGTCTTATCGATACTATTGCCTCTATTGCCAACTCGAAAGTATCAACTACATTACTGTCAATCTCTTTTACAGTTGGGTACTCTTTTATCATAATAGAGTTTTTGCTATTTAACTCTGTTGCACTTAGTTTTTGATACAGATACTCTGTAATAAATGGCATTAGTGGGTGTAGTAGTTTCATCGACTCTTTAAATATGCTTCCTAACTCGCTTACGCTCTCTTTACTAGCTTTGCTTAGCTCAATTCCCCAATCGCAGAACTCGCCCCAAAGGTAGCGATAAAGTGTAGTTGCTGCGTCGTTAAAGCGGTACTGCTCTATGTAGTCTCTTGTCTCTTCAATAGCTTTATTAAATCTACTTAGCATATATTTACCAAGTGGTGTTTTAATTTCAATTTCGCTTAAATCTGCAAAGCTATCGCTATTCATTAGCAAGAAGTTACTAGCGTTAAATAGCTTGTTTGTAAAGTTACGGCTAAGCTCTAGCTTCTCTTCGCTAAGCTTAATATCACGCCCCTGAACTGCCAAAATCGCAAGTGTAAAACGCAAAGCATCGGCACTATATTTCTCTATCATAACAAGTGGGTCGATTACATTACCCTTTGATTTACTCATCTTATCGCCATGCTCATCTTTTACAAGTGCGTGCAGATAAATATCTGGAAATGGCAACTCACCTGTTAGCTTCTCGCCCATCATAATCATTCTTGCAACCCAGAAGAATAGAATATCAAAACCTGTAATTAGTAGCGAATTTGGATAGAAGTTTTTCATATCATCTTCGAACCATTTCTCGCCTTTAAGTACATCGCCATTACCCCAACCAAGCGTACTAAATGGCCAAAGCCCAGAGCTAAACCAAGTATCTAATACATCAGGCTCTTGCTCAATATTTTCGCTTCCGCACTTTTCACAAGTTGTTGGTCTATCGCCCTCAAATGCCCATTGGTGTGAGCAATCTTTACAAGTCATAACAGGTATCTGATGCCCCCACCAAAGTTGTCGAGATATACACCAATCTCTTAAATCTTTCATCCATGCATTGTAACTGTTTATCCAGTGCGGTGGGAAGAATTTAGCCTCTCCACTATTTACCCTCTTTATTGCATCGCTAGCGAACTCTTTTTTAACAAACCACTGCTTAGAGATATATGGCTCTACAACATTTTTACAGCGGTAGCAGTGCCCAACTTGGTGGTTATGCTCTTCTATCTTCTCTACAAAGCCCTCGGTATCCAACTTTTGTACGATTGGCTCTCTAGCCTCTAATCGCTCTTGCCCTTCAAACTCGCCACAGTAGCTATTTAGCATACCATTTTCATCAAAAATTGTAATAAACTCTAAATCGTGGCGTTTACCAACTTCGTAGTCATTTGGGTCGTGTGCAGGGGTAACTTTAACAACACCTGTTCCAAACTCCATATCTACATGCTCATCAGCAATAATTTTAACTTCTCTATCGATTAGTGGTAGCTTTACACTCTTGCCAATTAAGCTCTTGTAACGCTCATCATCTGGGTGTACCATTACAGCGGTATCTCCAAAGTATGTCTCTGGTCTTGTTGTTGCAACTACAAGCACACCACTACCATCGCTTAGAGGGTATCTTAAGTGGTACAGCTTGCCTGCGTGGTCTTCGTACTCTACTTCAATATCGCTTAGTGCACCATCGTGTGTACACCAGTTAATCATATAATTACCTTGTACTATGTAGCCGTTGTCATACATCGTCTTAAACGCTTTTTTAACGGCATTTGCAAGCCCTTCGTCCATTGTAAAACGCTCTCTACTCCACGCTGGTGAGACCCCAAGTACTCTTAGCTGGTTTGTAATAGCGTTTTGCGAGCTATTTTTTTGCTCCCAGCATAGCTTTAAAAACTCTTCGCGTCCAATCTCTTCTTTGGTTTTACCCTCTGCCAAAAGCTTTTTTTCTACAACATTTTGCGTAGCAATCCCTGCGTGGTCCACACCTGGTTGCCAAAGAGTCTTATAGCCATTCATTCTCTTATAACGCGTAATAATATCTTGTAGAGTAAATGTAAGCCCATGCCCAATATGTAGGTGTCCTGTAACATTTGGCGGTGGCATCATAATGCAGAAATTCTTACCCTCTTTTTGGATACTCTTATTGCCATCTATTTCGAAAAAACCTTGCTCTTCCCAAAACTTATAGTAGTTTTGCTCTATATCTTTTGGATTATAACGATTTTTATCACTCATAATTAACCTTGGTAGTGTAAAATTTTAAAGAGATTATAGCTAATATTAGCTTTTATGGAGAAGATAAGCTAATATCAGAACTTAAATGATAAATAATTGAGTAATAATAATTAGTTACTTAAAGTTACAATAAATCAAATTGACATAATTATAGCATTTTATTAGAAAAGATATTAATATTAAGTTAAGCAAGAT
>WFYP01000195.1 GCA_015490055.1 Nitratifractor sp. | reverse complement strand
CATTAAGTTAAGATTTTAACTCCATAAAATGTATAAAGCTTAAAGCACAAAGCAAAAAGCTAGCCATTGCGTCATTCCCGTGGAAACGGGAATCTACGGTTTAAATTGTCAAAAAAGTTAAATTGTTATTTATAGAGAGTAAAAATTGTAGATTCCCGTTTTTACGGGAATGATGGCAATGGTAGATTATCAATTTTATTTAATAATTAATGCCATTAAATGGCTATAGAATCCTTAACTTAATGGCATTGGAGGTGCCCTATAATATAATATAATATAATATAATATAAGCTAAGTTAAATAATATCTAAGATGTAAAGTAGCTACATAAAGTAGGGCGATTAAAGCTATTATAATTGTAGAAAATATAAATGCTCCATATATACTAAATATAGTTTGTAACTTCAGTTTATAAGTTTTGAATAAGTAGAAAATTTTCTTACTATCTTGTGTGCAATTTAAATATTGTACACAAGATTGATACTTTAGCTTATTACTTAAATTCCCGCACTATCTTTTATAAATTTTTCCATTTCATTTACAACTTCTTCTAAAGTTCTTTCTCCATTGATTACTTTTAATAATTTTTTCTCTGTATAGAATTTTTCAATTTCAGCTAGTGGTTCTGTATATATTTTCATTCTATGATAGAATACATCTTCTTTATCATCACTTCTTTGCTCACCTGGTGCTGCTTCGGCTGCTCTACCTAAGATTCTCTCTTTTGCTACAGCTTCACTAACTCTAACTTCAATAACAGATACAAGTTTTATATCATCTTCATTTTGTAGAAGTTTATCAAACTCTCTCATCTGTTCTACACTTCTTGGAAAACCATCTATTAGTACAATATCTTTATCACTATTTTTTATAGCATTTATAATTGTATTTAGTACAATTTGTAAGGGAACTAATTCACCTTTAGAGATATAACTATCAATCTCTTTACCTAAATCACTTCCGCTCTCTACTTCTGCTCTTAGCATATCGCCAGTAGAGTAGTGGTTTATTTTATCACTATTTCTCTCTGCAATAATGCTTGCATCTGTTGTTTTACCACTTCCTGGTGCTCCGATAATTAAAAATAGTTTTTTCATTACTTCTCCTTAGTTGTTTATGTTTCTTCTAACTCTTAAGCCTAAATCTTTTAACTGCTCTCCGTCAATATCTGATGGTGCTTGTGTTAATAGACATTGGCTTCTTTGTGTTTTAGGGAATGCAATTACATCTCTAATACTATCTGTTTTTGCTAAAAGCATAATTAATCTATCTAAACCTAGTGCAAATCCGCCGTGTGGTGGTGCACCGAATTTAAGAGCATCTAGTAAGAAGCCAAATTTCTCTTGTGCCTCTTCCTCTTCGATGCCTAATAGTTTAAAGATTTGCTCTTGAATCTCCTCTTTATGGATACGAATAGAGCCACCACCAAGCTCTGTACCGTTAAGTACAATATCGTAAGCTATAGATTTTAAATCTTCTAAATCGTCATAGCTAATGTTGCCATTCTCATCTAACTGTGGCATTGTAAATGGATGGTGAAGAGCTTTTACTTTTCCATCTTCTACCTCAAACATTGGGAAGTCCACAACCCATAAGAAGCGGTATTCATCTTCGTCTATTATATCCATAAGTTCTGCTAGGTATAGTCTAAATCTACCCATATAATCTAGTACAGTTTTTTTGTCACCTGCACCAAAGAATACAACATCGCCAACTTTAATATCGCATCTATCTATTATCTCTTGCAAGTCTTCTTCTGTAAAGAATTTAGTAAGTGGACCTTTTAAGCCATCTTCTTTCATCTGGAAGTAACCTAAACCTTTTGCTCCAAATTTTCTAACATAATCTTCGAAGCCTTTCATTTGGCGTTTACTAAAGATATTATCACCATTTGGAACTTTTAGAGCTTTGATTCTGTTTGCTTTTGTATCTTTTGCAATATCGCTAAAGATTTCGTTGCTAGATTTTGCAAAAATGTCGATAACATCATCCATAGCCATATCGAAACGCAAGTCTGGTTTGTCTGAACCATACTTTTCCATCGCTTCATCGTAAGGCATACGCTCGAAAGTCTCAGGCACTTTATCGCCTTTGCCACAAGCTGTAAATACATCGCGTATTAGTTTTTCTGCAACTGCTATAACATCATCTTGCGTACAAAAACTTAGCTCAACATCTATCTGTGTAAACTCTGGCTGTCTGTCGGCTCTTAAATCTTCGTCTCTAAAGCACTTTGCAATTTGGAAGTATCTATCAAATCCAGAAACCATTAAAAGCTGTTTAAATAGTTGTGGAGACTGTGGAAGTGCAAAGAACTCTCCAGGAAATACTCGGCTTGGTACTAGGTAGTCTCTAGCACCCTCTGGTGTACTCTTTGTTAAAACTGGTGTCTCTACCTCTAGGCAGTTTTGCTCTGCTAATGAATTTCTAGCTGCAATAGAAGCTGTAGATCTTAGCTTAAAAATGTCGTGCATTTTTTGTGTTCTTAAATCTAAGAATCTATATTTAAGTCTAATCTCTTCGTTTACTTTTTCGTCTTCTAGCTCAAATGGCATTGGTAGAGAGCGGTTTTCTATAATAAGTTTATCTACTACAATCTCTACTTTACCAGTTTTAAGTCTTGGGTTCTCTAAACCTTCGCCTCTTGGTCTTACTTTACCAGTTGCAATTAGTACAAATTGGTCTCTTACCTCTTCGGCTAATTTGTGTGCCTCTTGGCTATCTGCTGGGTCGCAAACTAGCTGTACTATTTCGTCATTATCTCTAATATCAATAAATATTACACCACCATGGTCTCTACGGCTGTGTACCCAACCAGCGACTGTTACCTCTTGTCCGATATGTTCTTCGTTTATATTAGCACAATAGTGTGTTCTCACTTCATAATCCTAATGCTTAAAATTTGATGCGATTATATCTAAAGATATATAAAAAAGTAGAGTAGGGGAGTTCGGTGTAGTTGAAAGGTATATAAAAAGTGCCTAAGAGCTAAAAGTTAGCTCTTTTTTCTTACGATTTTTGCTCCGATATTAGATAGTTTCTCTTCTAATCTATCGTAACCTCTATCTAAATGGTAGATTCTTCTAATTTTGGTTGTACCTTTTGCTGCAAGTGCTGCAATAACAAGTGCTGAGCTAGCTCTTAAATCTGTTGCCATAACCTCTGCACCTATAAGCTCTTTTACTGGTCTAACAGCTGCAACATTACCCTTTAACCAAATATCTGCACCAAGTCTATTTAATTCGCTAACATGCATAAATCGGTTTTCGAATAGTCTCTCCTCGATTAAACTATCTTCGCTAGCCAATGTAGCAACTGCCATAAATTGGGCTTGCATATCAGTAGGGAAGCCTGGATACTCTGTTGTAACAATATTTACACCTTTTAACTCAGCTACTGGCTTAATTGTTACAGAATCGTTTTTTATATAGAAATCACACCCCATAGCTTCTAACTTCTCTATAGATGTCTGAATATGCTCTACATTTACTTTATCTAGTGTAATTTCAGAGTTAGTAATTGCCCCAACACATAGGTAAGTTCCTGCCTCTATTCTATCTGGTATAATCTCTACAGGCTCGCTAAAATCTAAAGGTTTTCCATTAGTACCATGAACTTTTAAGCGACCTGTACCAATACCTTCTACTTTAGCTCCACCCATATTTAACATTTCAGATAGTTGCACAATCTCTGGCTCTTTTGCTGCATTTACAATCTCTGTTACACCATCTGCCATAGCCGCAGCCATTAGTGCGTTTTCTGTACCACCTACTGTGATTTTATCAAAAATTATTTTATTACCTTTAAGTCCATCTTCAGCTTTTGCAACAACATAACCTTGCTCTAGCGTAACCTCTGCTCCTAATGCCTCTACTGCTTTTATATGTAAATCTATTGGTCTCTGCCCAATAGCACAACCACCTGGCAGGCTTACTTCGCAATGTTTAAAACGGCTAAGTAGTGGACCTAACACTAAAATAGAGGCTCTCATTTGAGCAACTATTTCATAAACTGCTCTTGTAGAAGATATTGTAGAGCAATCAATTTTTGCTACTGTATCGTTATGCTCTACTTTTGCTCCAAGCATCGTAAGTAGTTTAAGTAGCGTTCTAATATCTACAACATTTGGTAAATTTGTTAATGTTACCTCTTTATCACTCAATATTGTAGCTGCAATTACAGCTAATGCAGAGTTTTTAGCCCCACTAATTGTTACATTTCCACTAAGTTTACAACCGCCTTCTATCTCTAAATAGTCCATATTTTAACTTCCTAATACATAATATTTATAAGTATGGTATTCTATCTAAACGAGATAAAAAATAGGACTAAAGCAACAAAATGTAATAAAAATAGTGTTTATATAAGAAGAGTAACAATAAATTAATAAATATTATTTTTATATTAAGTAATGAAACTATTGATATTTTTAGATATATTTAATGAAAAATTTGATATTGTGTTAAAAGTATATTACTTTTTAATATTAACCTTGTTACCGTAACATATTATATAGTATAGTTTAGCAACTTTAGTTATAAAAAGTGTATAGTTTTTATTGGGGGAGGCACCATGGGTGTAAGTGTTGAGAGACTAAGAAGTATTAACGAAAAGCTAAAAAGAAAAATAGAGCAAAAATCTTCTTCTAATGCTAATGAACTATTT
>WFYP01000194.1 GCA_015490055.1 Nitratifractor sp. | reverse complement strand
ATTATAGCTAAAATATAAAACAAAAAAAGGATTTTTTTGCAAAATAGCACAAATGAGTATATTTTATTTATTTTATTATTAATAATACTAGCAATTATTGGATACATAATCTACAATTTCTACAATAAAAATAGAAGATTAACAATTGCTCTAAAACAGGCATTAAATAAAAATTCAAAATTAGAAAATGAAAATTTGGAATTAGATATAGCAAATAATAATTTAAAGAAAAAACTTACCAGATTAGAGGAGTTGGAGCATTTAGAAAATAGTTATTACCAATTAAAAGGCTCTTTTGAAGCTTTGCAGAGTGAATTAAAAGAGTTAAAAGAGGCTCTAAATAGTGCAAATTCGGAGCTAGAGAGCCTGAAAATTACAAAAAGCCAAAACGAAACTCTGCAAGAACAGTTAAAAGAAAAAGAGGGCTTTATTAAAGCACTCGAGAGTGAACTTAGCACAAAATTTAGCAATATTGCAAATAAGATTTTTGAAGATAAGCAAAATAGCTTTTTAAAACAGAGTGATAGCCAATTAAAACTACTTTTAGAGCCATTTAACAAAGAGTTAAACAGCTTTAAGATGCAAGTAGAGAAGATAAACTCAACTCAGAGCCAATCTATAAATATGCTTCGTGGAGAGTTATTGCAAATTAAGGAGCTTAATTTAACACTCTCTAAAGAGGCAAATGCTTTAGTAAATGCCCTTAAAAACGACTCTAAAGTTCAAGGAAATTGGGGTGAACTAATTTTAGAGCGAGCCTTAGAGTCGTGCGGATTAAAAGAGGGTGTAGAGTATAGCAGAGAGAAGCACTACAGAGGCGAAGAGAGAAACTTAAGAGCCGATATTGTACTACATTTGCCAGAAGAGAAAAATATTGTAATAGACGCAAAAGTTTCACTAAAGAGTTATAGCGAAATTTTAAAACTGCAAGAGCCAAGCGAAATTTTAGAAGCTAAAAAACGCCATATTATAAGTATAAAACGCCATATCGATACATTAGCAACTAAACAGTACCATAAAATTGATGGCTTAAAATCTCCAGAGTTTACACTAATGTTTATACCTATTGAAGGTGCATACTTAATGGCACTAGAGATTGATAGCTCAATTTTTGAATATGCTTTCGAGCGTGGTGTGGCAGTTGTTACACCAACTACACTATTAACAACACTAAAGACTGTTTCTACTCTATGGAGATTAGCAAATCACGATAAAAATATGGAAAAGTTAGCACAAGAAGCAGGAAGCCTGCACGATAAATTTGCCCTATTTTTAGAAGATTTTAACACAATAGAGCAACGCTTAGAGCAAGCCAACAACTCATGGCAGAGTGCCAAAAATAAACTTGTTAGTGGAAATGGTAATTTACATAGCAAAATTAAGAAAATCGGCGAGTTGAGTTCTAAGAGTAAGAAGAGTTTGCCGGAGATAGTTGATAGTTGATAGTTGATAGTTAATTGTTAATTGTTTTATAAACCCTATAATAAACCATCAACTATCTACCATTAACAATTAACTAATTTCCATCTTTAGGAAGTCTTATTAAGAAACCAGCTCCTCTAGGTGTATTATATGCCTTTATTATACCACCAAAGTGGCTTTCGATAATTAGTTTACTCATATATAATCCAAGCCCCATAGAGCCCTGCTTTGTACTCTCGTGTGGCTCAAATATTTTCTCTAATTTATCTTGTGGAATTCCTGTACCATTATCTTCTACACGAACCTCTACAATACCACCTTTTAATTCTCTTAGAGTTACTGATATTTGCCCTTTTTCACTAACAGCATCAGAAGCATTTTTAATTAAATTTATAATAACTTGTAAAAATTCATTAGCATGTAGTTTAACTTTAACTGGTGATAAATCATTTTTAATTTTAATTTTTTTACGCTCTAAGAGTTCATCTAAAAAGTAGATTGCTTTTCTAATTAAGAGTGCAATATCTACATATTCTGGCTCTTCTTTAGGGCGATAGAATGTTCTAAAGTCATCAATAGTATTGCTCATAAGCTCTACGCTATCTTCTATCTGCTGAGCTTGTCTATCTAGTGTAGTAACATTTGGATTACCATTAGATAGCTCAAATCTTATACGCATAAGTACAGAAGCAATTTTATTAATTGGCTGTCTCCACTGGTGTGCTATCATTGGTAATAGCTCTCCAAGTAGTGCTTGTCTTGATTGGAAAATTATATTTTCATTACTTCTTTTAATTTTATTCTCATACCCATTTAACCTATTTAATGTCATTACTGCTAATGAAAATGAGAAAAATACTAATATAAACCAACTAATTACCAACCAATATAGACTCTTTTGCAGTGTTAATTTTGTAGATTTTAAAAGCTCTTTTTTTGTTTTATTTAAATCTTTTAAGTAATTGTTCCTTTTACAAAATGAAACTATTTTCCAACCCGTCTTGTTTTTATGAGCTTCTACTACTAAAAGATTATTATCTTTATATACACCATTTATTCGATATAAATGCTTTAGTAATATTGGAGATATATATTTCACAGATTTATAT
>WFYP01000193.1 GCA_015490055.1 Nitratifractor sp. | reverse complement strand
ACAAGTTATAAGCTATATAGTAAATATATTAGAGCTGGTGCAGATAGGGTAGTATTACCTAATGAAATTGCTTCGTCTATGTTGGTATCTTCTATTGTTCATCCTGGTATGTATAAAGCTATTAATGCAATTTTACATTCAAAAGATGTTGCTACATTAGATGAAATTTATATCTCTATAGATTGTAATTTAATAGATAAAAGTATTAAAGAAGCCGATTTTAATAGGTATAAATTAGTGATTTTTGGTGTGCAAAATGGTATTAAAGGAGAGTTTAAATTTAATCCAAAGCCAGAATATAAATTTCAAGAGAATGATATTGTAATAGTAATGGGACACAAAATAAGTATTGAATATTTTAAAGCTACAGTAAATGCAGGAAGTTATAGATGAGTTATTTAAAAAATGTAATTATATTTGGATATGGTAAATTTGGAAACTCTATAGCTAAATCTATTAAGGATGAAGATAATACCAATATATTGGTTGTAGTTAATGATGATGCAGAGTATGAAGTCGCAGTAATGGAAGGTATGGATGTTAGAAAATTTAATGTAGAGAGCGACACCTCTATAGAAAAATTGAATATAGAAGAAGATACAAAATTGATATGTGCTATGGATAATAATCACGAAAATCTATTCTTAGCATTAACTTTAAGAGGTCTTTATAAGTCTAATTATATAATGGCAATATCTGATTCTATACATTTAACCGATAAGTTTAAAATGGCAGGGGTTAATAGAGTTATTGATATATATACAGTTAGCGGTAATATGATTAAAAATATTTTAAAAATACCTATAGCAACTAAGTTTTTGCAAGGTTTTATGAATAGGTCTCATGATTATAAATTTAGAGAGATAACTATAACGGACTCTTCTAAATTAAATGGCGTTATGCTTGATAGTATAGATTTTAATAGTTATAATATTATATTTATAGGAATGATAGATAAAGAGATAGGTAATCAATTTATATTTAGTACTGTAGGATTCAACCATAAAGTAGATAGTGGTGATATTTTAGTATGTATAGGTAAAGATGAAGATATTGATAGATTTGAGCAAATTATGGGAGTTGTTTAATGAAAATAGCAGTAATTGGTGCAGGAAAATGGGGTAGTGCCTTAGCTCATGCATATAGTCAAAAGAACAGTGTTGTAATTAGCTCAAGAAATAGGCGAGATGTCGAAAACTTTGTATCTATAAAAGAGGCAATGAGTTATGAATATTTAGTAATGGCAATACCTACCCAATTTGTTCGTGAGTTTATGAATGAACACTTTGAAGATAAGGGTCAAAAAATTTTAGTTGCCGCAAAGGGTATAGAAGTTAGCAGTGGCAAATTTTTAAATGAAGTTTACGAAGAATTTTTACCCAAAGAGAGAATATCGTTTCTTTCTGGTCCATCTTTTGCAGCAGAGGTTATGAAATCTTTGCCAACTGCACTAGTTGTTAGCTCTACAAATTTAAAGTTGGCAAAAACCTTTGCCGATGCAATGCCAAGCTACATAAGAGCATATAGCGATAGCGATGTAGCAGGGGCAGAGGTTAGCGGTGCATATAAAAATGTTATAGCCATAGCTTCTGGAGTATGTGACGGCTTAGAGTTGGGAAATAATGCTAGAGCTGCTTTAATTTCTCGTGGACTTGTAGAGATGACTCGCTTTGGTATGCACTTTGGAGCAAAACTAGAGACATTTATCTCTTTAGGCGGAGCTGGCGACCTATTTTTAACAGCAAGTAGTAACCTTTCTCGTAACTATCGTGTAGGCTACGGCTTGGCTAAAGGTAAAAGCTTAGATGAAGTCTTAGAAGAGTTGGGCGAAGTAGCCGAAGGTGTGGCAACAACAAAAGCTTTAACAAAAATTGCAAAAGAGAAAGATATATATTTACCAATAGCAAGCGAAGTAGAAGCACTGCTAGATGGTAAAGAGCCTAAGCTTAGTTTGATGGATTTGCTGAATAAGTAACTTGACATTTTTTAACAAATAGTATATACTTATTTTAATAACTGATGTTACGCACTATATACATTATTTAATAGCACAAGAGGGTTCTTAATGTGAATAGTTTTTAATAAAAGCTAGCCAAAGCTAACTTGCGTTAAAAACTGTTTACAGTAAGTGCCCTCTTGTGCTA
>WFYP01000192.1 GCA_015490055.1 Nitratifractor sp. | reverse complement strand
CATTAAGCACCTTCTTGTGCTATTAAATATTGTATATAGTGCGTAACTTCAGTTATTAATTTCAGTTATTAAATTTTGTTAAATATTGTATATAGTGGTTTTAATTAGAAACTATTTTTACTCTAGCCAAAAAGCCAGCTTCAGTTGTATATCCACTATCTTTTATTGTCTTATCTCTATTAGTATTATAAAAAATAGTTGTTGGGTAAACACCAATATTAAAAGCCTTTGCAATTTTACCATTATAATCATTTATTACAATAAATTTAATACCTTTTTTTTGCATATAATTTTTTATATTTTTATTATCTTGGCTATTTACAGCAACTGTTATTAGCACTAAATCATCTCTTTTTGCCAAAGTTGAAAGGGTAGAAACCTCTTGTGCACAAACAGGACACCAAGTACCCCAAAAGTTTACAACCAATGGCTTTTTTACACTTATAATATCACTTACTTTTTTCCCATTTATTGTGGTGGCATTTTTTAGTAATTTATAATTGCCATCTACTTTTACGCTAGAACCTCTATAATACCCTACAACATTTGTAACTATAAATATTAAAACAGTGGCAATAAGTGCCTCTTTTAGATACTTTTTTATCATTTTCTTCGACCTTCTACCTTCATCCTTCACCCTTTTTCCAAAATATATTAAAATAATACTGTAAGTAGATAAACTTTCATCACTACTTTAATGCATTTTTAGTAAAATATGGCAAATTTTTCTCTAAGGGTATTTAATGTCAGAGCAATTAGAAAATATAGACGAAGTATTAGCAGCACACAAATTATCTCACGCAGATTATGAGCATATGAAAGAGATTTTAAAAAGAGAGCCTAATTTTGTAGAGGTTGGAATATTCTCTGCTATGTGGAGTGAGCACTGCTCTTATAAGTCTTCTAAAAAGTATCTTAATGGTTTTCCAACAAAGGCACCGTGGGTAATTCAGGGTCCAGGCGAAAATGCTGGTGTTATCGATATTGGCGATGGCATGGCAGCTGTATTTAAAATGGAGAGCCACAACCACCCAAGTTACATAGAGCCGTTCCAAGGGGCAGCTACTGGTGTTGGTGGAATTTTAAGAGATATTTTTACAATGGGTGCTAGACCTGTTGCAAACTTAAATGCACTTAGATTTGGCGATGTAGATGGCAATAGCGATACAAATAAGTATCAGAGACACTTAGTTCGTGGCGTTGTAGATGGTATTGGAAGCTACGGTAACTGTATGGGTGTGCCTACAATAGGTGGCGAAATGACATTTGAGAGTTGCTATAATGGTAACATCTTAGTAAATGCATTCTCGCTAGGTCTTGCAAAATCTGACGAAATATTCTATGGAAAAGCAGAGGGTACTGGTAACCCTGTAATTTATGTTGGCTCTAAAACTGGTCGCGATGGATTAGGTGGAGCAGTTATGAGTAGTGATAGCTTTACAGAAGAGAGCAAAAAACTTCGCCCAACAGTACAAGTTGGAGACCCATTTACAGAGAAATTGCTACTAGAAGCTTGTATGGAGCTATTCCAAACTGACTATGTTGTAGGTATTCAAGATATGGGAGCAGCAGGGCTTACAAGTTCAAGCTTTGAGATGGCAGGAAGAAGTGGCAGTGGTATGATAATGCACCTAGATAAAGTACCAGCAAGAGAAGAGGGTATGACACCTTATGACTTTATGCTAAGCGAATCGCAAGAGAGAATGCTAATTTGTGCAAAAAAGGGAACAGAAGATAAAATTATCGAAATCTTTAAAAAGTGGGATTTAGATGCCGAAACTATCGGAGAGGTAACAGACACAGGAAATATGGAGCTATTCTGGTATGGTGAGAAAGTTGCAGATATTCCAGTAGATCCAGTTAGCGAAGAGGCTCCAATTTTAGATAGACCAACAAAAGAGCCAGAGTATCTAAAAGATGTTAAAGATGCTAACTTAGAAGCACTTAAAGCAAAAAGTAACCAAGAGATTTTCGATATAATTGTAGGCTCATTAGAAGTTGTAGATAAAGCTTGGGTTTACAATCAGTACGATTCGACTGTACAGACAAATACCGAAAAACACCCAGGTAGCCTAGATGCAAGCGTAATTCGCGTAAAAGAAAACGGCAAAGCGTTAGCTATGAGCAGCGATTGTAACACAAGATATTGTTATATAGACCCATTCAAAGGAGCTGCAATGGCAGTTATGGAAAGCGGTAGAAATGTTGCAATGAGTGGGGCAAGACCACTTGCAATTACAGACTGCCTAAACTACGGTAATCCAGAAAATCCTGAAGTTATGTGGCAATTTGCACAAGGTTGCGAGGGTATTAAAGAGGCTTGTAAAGAGCTTAGCACTCCAGTAGTTAGTGGAAATGTATCGCTTTATAATGAAACTAATGGTGTTAGCATCTTCCCAACACCAGCTATTGCAATGGTTGGTGTAAATGACGATGCTAACAATGTATTAACAAGTACTTTTAAAAACGATGGCGATGTAATCGTACTTTTAGGTAAAACTAAAGGCGAGTTTGGTGGATCTTTAGCTCTTAAAGAGGTAGTAGTCGAAGTTAAAGGAGAAATAAGCCCACTTGACTACCAAGAAGAGTTAAAACTTTGGGATATCGTAATTAAAGCAAACGAGAAAGGCTTATTAAATAGTGCTAAAGATGTAAACTTAGGTGGTTTAGCAATGGCAGTTGCAAAGGCAAGTGCAATATCTAATATGGGTGCTAATGTTAAGAGCGATTTAGGCTTAAATATCTTCGATGAAAGCCCAAGTAGAGCTATTGTAACAGTTAGCAAAGATAACTTAAATGCACTTTTAGACCTTGCTAAAGAGATTGGCATAGAAGCAAGAGAGATTGGAACTGTTGGCGGAGACGAAGTTGTAGTTGATGATGTTAAAATTTCGCTAGATAATTTAAAAGGTATTTACTTTAATAAATTTAAAGAAGTAATTGAGCAAGATCTTTAAAAAGCTTAAAGCAAAAAGCCTAAAGCTCAAAGCCAAAGGTATAGGTTTCGCCCTTTATGCTTTAAGCTTTTAGCTTGCAAACAAAAGGATTGTATTGAAAAAATTAGTATTAATTACACTTACGACTGTTTCGCTTTTTTCTAAAAGTGCTACTGCTACAAAAGCGTGTGAAGCTTTTAATGATTTAAAGCATACAAAAAACTATGGTAATGTAGTTTTAAAAGCAGATAGTAGTTATCAAATATTGCGTCAGCAGAAAGGTAACTACTTTATTAAAGTACCAAATGCAAAACCAATGATGCGTTGGGTAAGTGTTGGTTGTTTTAATGGAGAGGCTGAGACTAAGGTAAAAAACAAAAGCCCCAAGCCAGAAGTTAAAGAGAAAAAGAGTATCTTTAGCAGACTTTTTGGGAAAAAGAGCGAGAGTAAAAATGAAGTTTCAAAAACTTCGGTAAAAAGTAGTGGCAATTTAGATGCACTATTAGTTTTAAGCTGGCACAACACATTTTGCGAAACACACAGCAATAAAAAAGAGTGCAAACGAAACGGTGGCGATGCTAAAAACCATTTAGTTCTACACGGCTTATGGCCACAACCTAGAAACAAAGAGTATTGTGGTTTAAGCGGTAAAATTAAACAACTAGATAGATATAAAAGATGGAATGCAATGCCAAAATTAGATTTAAACCCTAATGTTTTAAGCCTAATGCAAAAGTATATGCCCGGAGTACAAAGTAATTTACAAAGACACGAATACTATAAACACGGCAGTTGCTACTCTAAAGATGTAAATGGCTACTTTAGCAATGCACTAACTTTAGATAAAGAGGTAGATAGCACTATTGGTGAGTATTTAAGAGAAAATATAGGCAAAAAAGTTAAAGCAATAAATATAAAATTATTAGCTGCTAAAATTTATGGCAAAGATATAAAAAATAAAATCGCAATAAAATGTAAAGGCAGAGTATTAAGCGAAATTTGGATTTCTACAAAAGGTAAAGGCAACGATTTAAAAAGCTTAGTAAAAAATGCAAAACCAATCCACTCTAATTGCCAAGAGGCAATAGTTGATGCCCCAGGAAGATTTAAAAGGTTTTAAAATAGTTACCACTAAACTATGTTTTTTTGCCTTCAAAGCTACTGATATGGTAGTTTGATTGCTTATATATGATTTCATAGCTTCCATATAAAGTAAAATTTTGGTATAATCGCGAAAAATTTACATAAAGGTTGTTTTGTGAGAGGTAAAGTTTGGAAATTTGGCAAGAATATCGATACTGATATTATTATTGCCGCAAGATACTTAAATACAAGTGACCCAAAAGAGTTAGCTAAGCATATTATGGAAGATGCAGACCCTCTGTTTACACAGAAAATGGAAGCTGGAGATATTATCGTAGCAGATGAAAACTTTGGTTGTGGTAGTAGTAGAGAGCACGCTCCTATAGCACTTAAGGCTGCTGGTATTGCTGCTGTTATTGCACCTACATTTGCTAGAATTTTCTACAGAAATGCATTTAATATGGGGCTTCCTATTTTTGAACTTAAGGAAGTTGCAGAGATTAACGAAGGCGATATTGTAAAGATAGATATGGCAAGCGGAGAAGTTGTTAACGAAACAACTGGCAAGAGTTATAAATTTACTCCGATTCCAGAGTTTATGCAAGAGTTAGTAAACACAGGTGGACTTATAAAGTACGCAAAAAAAGAGATTGCACAAGGAGCATAAATTATGGGAAAAAGTTATAAATTAGGCGTTATTAAGGGCGATGGGATTGGTCCAGAGATTGTGGATGAGGCTATTAATGTATTAGATGCTGTGGCTACGAAGTTTGGGTTCGAGTTAAGTTACGAAGAGTTTTTACTTGGCGGTGCCGCGATTGATGAGACTGGTGTGCCACTACCACAAGAGACTATTAATGGCGTTAAGAAAGTAGATGCTGTACTTTTTGGTGCGATTGGTGGCCCTAAGTGGGATAATTTAGAGAGACACTTAAGACCAGAGAGTGGACTTTTAGGTTTAAGAAAAGAGATGGGAACATTTGCAAACCTTCGCCCTGCTATTGTTTATGACGAGCTTATTAATGCTTCGACTCTAAAGCCAGATGTAGTTAGAGGCGTAGATATTATGGTGGTAAGAGAGCTTACTGGTGGTATCTATTTTGGGCAACCTAGAGAGTATGCTGAAGATAAGGCATATAACACTATGGTTTACACAAGAGAAGAGATAGCAAGAATTGCAAAAGTGGCTTTTGATATTGCTATGAAGCGTGATAAGAGAGTTTGCTCTGTAGATAAAGCAAATGTACTAGAGGTTAGCCAACTTTGGAGAGAAGTTGTAGAAGAGATAGCAAAAGATTACCCAGAGGTAGAGCTTAGCCATATGTATGTTGATAATGCAGCTATGCAGTTAATTAGAGAGCCTAAGCAGTTTGATGTAATAGTTACTGGTAACATTTTTGGCGATATTTTAAGTGACGCGGCTAGTATGTTAAGTGGCTCTATTGGCTTGCTTCCAAGTGCTAGTACTGGTAGCAAAGTTGGACTTTATGAGCCAATTCATGGTAGTGCTCCAGATATTGCAGGGCAGGGGATTGCAAACCCTATTGCAACAATAGCAAGTGCAGCAATGCTACTTAGATATGAGTTAGATGAAACAGAAGCAGCAGATGCAATAGATAATGCAATTAAAAAAGTACTTGCAGATGGCTATAGAACTGGTGATATTGCAGCATTTGATGCTAAAGAGGTAGTATCTTGCACAGAGATGGGTAATATTATTGCAAATTATATCTCTAAAAGTTAATTTATGGCAACTAGAGCGAGAGTTTTAATAGACTGTAAAGACCAAAAAGGTTTGGTTTATAAAATTTCTAAAATCTTTTATGAGTTTGATTTAAACATAGATAGTAACCAAGAGTTCGTAGAAAAAGAGGATTCTCACTTTTTTATGCGTACAGTTGTTACTGGAGAATTTGATGATAGAGCATTAGAAAAATCTCTGAAAAATATTGTTGGTGAAAATGCAAAAGTAAAAGTTGTAACGCCCGCTAAGAAAAATATTGTCCTAATGGCTACCAAAGAGTCGCACGCTCTTGGTGATATTTTAATACGCTATTTAGATGGCGAGTTAGATGCAAATATTGTAGCAGTAATTGCGAATAGAGATAATTTACAACCTTTAGTAGAGCGTTTTAATATTCCATTTATTCATATTAGTGCCGATAGCTTAAGTAGAGAAGAGCACGAAGAGTTGGTTTTAAAAGAGTTGGCTAAATATGAATACGAGTATATTGTATTAGCTAAATATATGCGTATTTTAACTCCGAATTTTGTTGCTAAAAATGAAGGCAAAATTATAAATATCCACCACTCTTTCTTACCTGCATTTATTGGTGCGAACCCTTATAAACAAGCTTTCGAGCGTGGTGTTAAAATTATTGGGGCTACTGCACATTTTGTTACAAACGATTTAGACGAAGGTCCAATAATTGCACAAGATGTAATTAGCGTAAATCATCGCTTTAACTGGAAAGATATGCAACGAGCTGGTAGAGATGTAGAAAAAATTGTACTATCTCGTGCACTAAAATTAGTATTAGAAGATAGAGTATTTGTATATACAAATAAAACGGTGGTATTTTAATGTTTAATATAGTTTTAATAGAGCCACAAATTCCGCCAAATACTGGTAGTATTGGTAGAATGTGCGTAAATTTGGGTGCAAAATTACATTTAGTTAAGCCACTAGGTTTTGATATTAGCGATACCGCCGTAAAGAGAGCAGGGCTTGATTATTGGAATGAGTTAGATTTAACAGTGTGGGAAAATTTAGATGAATTTTTAGCCAACAATCCAATAGAGAAAATGCACTTTGGCACTACTAAAACAGACAATTTATACTGGGATGCAAAGTATGAAGTAGGTGACTACTTGGTATTTGGTTCAGAGACAAAAGGTATAGACGAAAAACTTTTAAAAGCTAATTTAGAGAGATGTATTACAATTCCAATGAGTGGCAAAGGCAGAAGCTTAAATTTAGCTACAAGTACTGGAATAGTAACATATGAAGCTTTGCGTCAAAATTATGATAAAATTAATTTTGATAAAATATTAATAGAGTTCAAGGCTTAAAATGGGTTTTTTTGACTACTTATATATTTTTGCAGCAGTAATGTTTGCATTAATGACTTTTTTAATAATACTTAGAAATTTTCAAAGTAAATTTAATGAAGATGGCATAAGAAAAGATTTAGTAGAAGAATACTCGGAACAAAAGCAAGAAAAAGATAAAGAGTAGATTGCTATTTTCTTATAAGTAAGATATAATCAATATATGGAAAATATTACAAAAAGAATCTTAAGCTTTTTTAAACTAAATTCTACAACTATTTTTTTAATAGTTGCATATACTCTATTTTTGTATATAATCTACAAACTCTCAAAAAAAGCAAAAAAATTACTAAAACTGTATCTTTACAGAAATAGAAAAGATAGTTTTTATCGGTATCTATTCTTTAGAGTAGATAAAATTGCAAAACCACTTCTATATTTAGTAAATCTTTATATATTTACAAAGCTAATAGACTATATATATGGTTTGAGTAATTACAGTGATATTGATAAAATAATATTTATATCAAATCTGTTTTTAACTCTTTGGTTATTTTATGAAATAATTAAATTTCTTTTATACTCTACTTTGCGAAAAAAGATAAAGACTCAACAGGGTGCTAGACGTGAACTCTTTAACCTTTTTTTAAATATTACTAAAATTGCTGTTGCTTTGATTGCGACTGTTGCTATTTTATCTAAATTTGGTGTAGATATTACTGCTCTTATTACATCTTTGGGTGTTGGTGGTGTTATTGTTGGTTTTAGTGCTAAAGATATGCTTGTAAACTTTTTTGACTCAATTCGTTTAATAAGCGAGGATGCCTTTAGACAAGGTGATTGGGTAGAGACACGAGATTTAGAAGGCTTTGTAACAGAGCTTGGCTTAACATCTACAAAAATTAGAACTTTCGATAATGCAATGGTAACAGTACCAAACTCTAAACTTGCAAACGACTATATAAAAAATTGGAGTAAAAGAGTAATTGGTAGAAGAATTAAGTTTCATCTACCTATTAAATACACAAGTGATACAAAAGAGATAGATAGAGTAATTTACGAAATATACGAAATGCTACACTCTCACCCAGATATTGTAAATTTAAATAAGATACGCTATTTAATAAAGATGAAGAGAACTTACGAAGATGGGCTCTTTAATTTAGAAGATAAATATGGAGTTAGAAGAACTCTACTTGTATATTTAGACGAAGTAGATAAGTACTCTCTAAATATTTTAATATATGCGTTTTCTATATCTGTAAATTGGGAAGAGTGGCTTAGGGTAAAACAGGATGTTATAAAAAAGATAATTGTTATTATAGATAACTCTAAGTTAGAGTTTGCATATCCTACAAGTGAGATTTTGTTGCGAAATAAGAATGCTGACTTAAAGGATACCTCAAAATACCATTAAGTTAAGAATTTTATAGCCACATAATGGAATTGATTACTAAAT
>WFYP01000191.1 GCA_015490055.1 Nitratifractor sp. | reverse complement strand
TAATATATGAGGCAGGTTTTTTATTAACATATGCCCTAGATAAGCTAGATAATCAAAAGTTTGTTAATCCTATGTATGGTGCTATTTTGCCAGATGAGTCAAAAGTATTAAAAGAGATTAAAGATTTATCTTTAGAAACTTCTATACCTAAAGCTGTATCTTTAATGGAAAATAATGAAGTAGGAGCAGAATCCTCAACAATAATATATCCCGCAGAATTAGAAGATGATTATGGTAAAAGATATAGTGTACTAATTGTTCAAATAGAAAAACATAACTCTTTAGATTTTATGACTATTGCACAACCATATAATTTTATAAATGGTTCTATAGAGATTCGAAATTATGAATTACTAGACTTCTTTGAACTATTAGAAGATGATTTACCACTACTAGAGAAGCGTTTTATTGAGGGTGCATACAATTATGACGATGCAGAAAATATTTGGGAAGCTAAATTCGTAGCAAATTAAAAACTGAAGTTACGCACTATATACATTAAGCTTTATACTATTAATTGTTATATATATTTCGGTATCACCTATTTTTAGAGGTGCCCTACAATGGCATTAAGTCAAGAGTTTTAACTCCATAAAATGCACTAAGCTTAAAGCACAAAGCCAAAAGCTTGCCACCATGTCATTCCCGTGAAAACGGGAATCCACAGTTTAAACTGTCGAAAAAGTATTTTTTTAATTTTTAGGCAGTTAAAATCGTGGACTCCCACTTCTGTGGGAGTGACGAAGTGGTTAGCTTTAAGCTTTTGGCTTTTGGCTTAAAGCCAAAAGATGGATGTAGAATCCTTAACTTAATGCCATTAGAGGTGCCCTATAAATTATAATTTAACTTTTTTGACAATTTAAACTGTAATTCTCACTCTCAAAGGAATAACGCAGTGGCTAGTTTTTAATCTCTCTATTTTGGTGTCCGTAGATAATAATAGATATAAATATTCCACCTTGGACTATGCCTAAGATTACCTCTGAGCTAACTGCCATCATTGCATTTAGTGTTTGAGGAATCCAGTCGCCTGAGCCTAGTGTACTAAAGGTTACAGTTGAAATATAAAATGCTGTAATAAAGCTATGTTCACTGATTATTTTATAATTTTCTGGTGCAAAATCTGAATTTAGATGAAATAGTGTATGCACTCCAAACATATAATAGACAACAGCATAATACATAATAGTGATTATTGTTATCTCTAAATATAGCAACACCACATGCATCAAAGTTGCATTTGTTGGATGGTTTGTATGGGTAAAAATATACAAAGCAGTATCTAGCAAAATAAAGCGTGCCAATACAATATACAAAATATCACCAAAAAGAAAAGCCTCTTTATACTCTACAAAAAATTGCACTTGATAAAAATGAAAAACCAACTCTACCAATATTGGCATTAAAAGTAGTGGCAGAATTAAAAATGCAATATGCACATCATAAATGTATCGTCTTTTGTATAATTTTCCTATTTTTTTTATCAAATTTAATCCTAAACTACTGTTTTATTTTTATATTCATCTATGCTAAGATTATATACTTTTTTATCTTTAATTGTTAAAACTCTATCACATAATGGTACCATTGCTTCATCGTGTGTTACCATAATTACAGCCACACTCTGCTCTATTGCTATTTTTTTAAGCATTTTTACAACATCTACTGAGCGTTTAGAATCTAATGCGGCGGTTGGCTCGTCGGCTAATATTATTTCTGGTTTGTTAGCTAATGCTCTGGCAATAGCAACTCTTTGGTTCTGCCCACCCGATAGATTTGCTGGCATCTCATTAGCTTTATCTTTTATCCCAAAGTAATCTAGTAACTCTAGTGCCTCTTTTTTAGCCTCTTTTAGAGAGACTCCATTTATTTGTGGAATTAGTGTAACATTTTCTATAACATTTAAAAATGGAATTAAATAGTGTGCTTGAAATATAAAGCCTATTTTTTCTCTTCTGATTCGTCGCTTCTCTTTGGTTAGCCATTTATTGTCATAAACTTTCTCTTCTCCAAGCCAAATTTGCCCACTTGTTGGGGTTAAAACACAGCCAATCATCATTAAAAGTGTAGTTTTTCCTGCTCCACTTGGTGCAATTAAAGCCACCAATTCACCCTTTTTTATCTCGAAAGTGGCATCGTTTATAACCTCTACTAAAGTATCACCTTTCCCAAAATGTTTTACCAAGTTTTGAGTTTTTATAGCAATATTATCCAAATTAACCCCCTATCGCTTCGGCAGGATTTGCACTAATTACTTTTTTAATTCCAATTAACGAAGCTATAATCGAAGCAACAATTACAATTATAAAAAGCATAATGGCATCTGGATTTTGCAAAACTACCCTTTTAGGAAATTTCGTATAAATTAAGTGTGAAAATATAAGCCCAAAAAAGAATGCTAATATCCCCATTAAAAGCGTCTCTTGTGCAATCATTTTTATAATTAAACTATTTGGCACACCTAAGAGTTTCATTATTGCTATCTCTTTAATCTTCTCTAGTGTCATTGTATAAATAATTAAAGCAATAATTATTGTCGATACAATTATTAAAATTACAGTAAACATACCAATCTGCTTAGATGCCATTTTAATAAGGTTTTTTGTGAGTATCTCTTTTTCTTGACTCTGGGTATAGACGCTTTTATGTTTATATTTTTGAATCTCTTTTGCCACCATTTGCGGGTTGTAGCCACTTTTAAGAGTTGCCACCGCACAATTTACTAATTGCTGTGCTGAACTCTTTATTCCTCGTTCTCTATCACTTCGTATTCTAAAATTAGAGTAAGAAAATTGCAACTCTTGAGCATCTTTTAAACTCAAAAATACAAGAGGGTCTCCACCTGACGAAACAGTTCCATGAGTAATACCAACAACCCTGTATTCGTGTCTGCCTAATGCTATTTTTTCATTTAATTTGTAGCCCAATTTATCAGTTGTAACAATTTCATAATGCTCTTTTAAAATGGCTCTTCCTTTTATAATAGTTTTTGGATTTATAGGGTTTATCTCTCCAAAAGGGTCATAACCAACTACAAATGCTCTCTCATCAGTTCCATTTATTGGCATTTGAATATTTTGAAAAGTTAAATTTGCACTTTTATCAACACCATCTATTGCTTTTATGCTATCTTTTAAATCTGTATGCACTCGTGAACTTTGAGCAAAGGGTCCAAGTGTATTCTCTTGCACAACCCAAATATCGGCATTAATATCGTTAATTAAAACTTGTGCATCTATTACCATTCCACGGTAAACTCCAATCATAATCATAACTATTCCCAAAAGCATTCCAACACCCATTGAGGTTACTACAAATTTACCCAGTGCGTGAGATACATCTTTATAAGCTAAATTAATCATAATTATTTACTCTTTGGTACAATTACATTTGCATCTTTATCTATATTTTTAATAGCAACAACTTTACCCGAATTATAAAGTATCTTTACACTTTTAAAATGGCTTTTTTTGCCACTTTTAACTAAAATTCCAAGCTCTCCATTACGATAAATCAAAACTTTTGATGGAAGAGTTGCCACATTATGGAGTTTTGTTGTATAAATTGTTGCATCTGCTTGCTCATTTATAAAAAATGGAATTGGCACTTTATTGAATCTTATATCTATCTCTCGCTCTAGCGTAATTGGGTCGCTTTTTAACTCTATTTTAGCCACTTTGCCTTTGTAAACTATATTAGGGTTTGAACGAAGTTTTATATCTGCACTATCGCCTATTTTAACACTACCACTTAACTTTTCATCAACAAAAATTTTTACCCAAACATCTTTAGCATTTATAATAGTCAAAATTGGTTTAGATGGCAAAACAACATCAGATTCTTGAGCGTACTTACTAATAATATATCCATCTACTGGAGCATATATGGTATAAAGTGCCAATTTTGTTTGTAATGCTTCTAAATCTTTTTTTGCACTCTCTTTAGCTATTTTTAGAGAATCGATTTTTCTTTTTGTTAATTGATAATTGCTTTTGCTAATACTGTAAGCACTCTCTACTTTATCAAATTCCGATTTAGATACAAAGCCTTGTGCTCTTAAATTTTTGTATCGTTTATATGTTTTTAAATCTAAAGTCAATTTTGACTTACTTATTAAAAGTTCATCATTCAAACTTTTAATATCACTATTAATTTTCTCGATAGATAATTTTTTAGCTTCAATTTTTGTAGGTAAATCAACACTATCAAGCTTAACTAATGTTTCGCCCTCTTTTACATAATCGCCCTCTTGAACTTGTAAAAATAGTATTTTAGCTCCAACTTGAGAACTAATACTATATCTATTTTGAGCATCTACATTACCTACGCCAAAAACTGTTTTTTGAATATTCTGAATTTTTGGATGGACTATTTTTTGATTTAATTTATTTAAATAAACTTTTTTATAAAAAACTCCACCAGCAATAAGAAGCAACACAATTAATGCAATATATTTTAAATTATTTTTCATATAAATACTCCAATTTATCAATTAAAATAGCTCGTTGATAGTAGCTAAGTAATACGCCAAGCTTTGCGTTAGATATCTCATCTATCGCATCTAAAACTTCCAAGTAAGTAACCAAGCCCTCTTTATATCTTGCGGCTATAACCCGTTTTAAATCTTTACTATATTTTAACTCTGCTTTAGCGGTTTTAATATTTTGATTATATCGTTTTATATCCAATAATAGATTTTGAACATCCTCTTTTGTCGAAATAACTTTAGATGCCTTTTGTAATTTGGCTATTTGATAATTTACTTTTGCAAGTTCTGCCTCTTTGCTTAAATGTCCGCCATCATATATTGGAATATCTGCTTCAATGCCAACTTGCTTACTGTTGTAACTGTTTAATCCGTTAATATGGCTATAAGATGCAGTTAAATTTATAGTTCCAAAGTGTGCTTTTTTGGCTTTATACTCTTGAAAACTTTTAGCAATTTTTCTATTTTCTATCTTTATTTGCAAATTTCTATCTAATATTTTATTCGAAATATTGTGCAAATTTATATAGTGCTTTAAAATATTGCTATTAAATGAAATATTATTTCCCAATTTCCGATTCATATATAAGCCAAGCGAGCTTTTTGCTTTTTTGTAATTTGCTTTAGCTTGTGAAATATCATCTTGTGCTTTCTCTATCTCTATTAGAAATCGCTCGCTATCTATTTTTGTCTTTAAACCCTGCTTATAGAGAGCCAAAGCTCTTTTGTAATAGAGTTTTTTTAATCGTAAATTCGCTTCTTTTATTTTAATTACTCGACTTTGCAAAGCCGCATTTGAATACAAAAGTTTTACACGATATGCAAATAGACCTTTTAAATCTGCTAAAGAGAGCCTAGAGATATCGGTATCGATAATTGCGGCTCTAATCAAGGCATTTGTTTTACCAAAATCGTAAATTTTTTGCTTTAAAAATAGAGTTTCGCTAGAGCCACTATGTAGAGTTGTTTTAAAACCTTCTCGCCCCTGGAGGGCATAAGTTTGTTTAAAGTTATAATTCAACTTTAAATTAACTTGCGGATAGTTTGTAGATGTAATAATATCTTTGCCAATCTGTTTTGCTTTGACTTTTAATGCAAACGCTTTTAAATCTGGATGATGTTGCAAAGTTTGTTTAATTGCACTATTTAAACTTAAAACTTTTGCATTTAAACAACTGCAAACAAATAATAAAAATAAAATCTTTAGCACACTTTTCTCCATACTACTTTTTTACACTTTTAAAATAGTGAAACATTGCTATCTCTCCAAAATATGGGCTAAATAAATTTAATAGTGGAACAAAATTAAATAGAGATGCTATTAAACTTATAAACCATACAGAGAATCTATGCTCTTTTACTTCGCTTTTATTGACCTTTTCTCTTGTTAATGCTAAGGCGTCATAACTAATTGTATCTTTAATTAGCCACGCCCAAAGGATAACTTGCACTACAATATTTACAATAGGTATAAAAAGTAAAGGAAAAGCGATAATTGATGCAACTATAAAGATTAGTGTATCTTTTATAGTGTAGCCAATAGATTTAAATAGATTATCTCGCATAACCTCTTTTCCTTCAAAATGTTTTTTCTCTACGCCTATAATAATTGGCTCGCTAAATAGGCTTGTAATAAATAACATTGTTACGATTATTCCGTTATAAATTACATAAAAACCGATTAAAAATGCAATTCCTTTCTCTACAGTTTCAAATGGTAACCAAGTTAAAAGTTTTAAAAACTCTGTATAGATAAAATCGCCTTTAAAATACCATACAATACCCCAAAAGATAGCACTTGCAACTATTGTATAAATAGAGAAAGCACTATATCTGTCCTGAGATACACTTCGCAAAATTATATTGCCAAAAAATGCATATATTAGTGCAAATGTTAGCAGCACTAACTGCAACCATAAAAAAGATGAAAGCATCCAAGCACCATTACTTCTAACCATAGAAAATGGTACTAATTCGATAATATGGCTACTTAAATTTATAAGTGGGTTCCACATTAAGTACCCTATACCTATCCATATGGCAACAACAAAGATTCCACTTAGTAAAACATGCTTTATTGTATTCCAACTCAAAATCTCTTTAAAACCAACTATAACCGAAGACATAACACTTGTCATTTGGGCTCCTTATGGGTGCATAAATGTCATTTGGGAAAAGCCATCAAAAAGCATACCAAATAGCATAAATACAAAATAGATTACAAACATCGCAGGAATCGATGCAAACGCTAATTTTACCAACAATACTACCAAGTCCATAAAAGGAATATCAACACCTTTTATAATAATATCTTTTTTATCTTCCATTATTTTTCTCCTATAACATTTTTTACTTCATCTTCTAATTTGCTTATTATACCCTCTTTTGTCTGTTTCTTAACAACTCTTTTAGTAATTAATCGTAAAAAAATCTCTATTAAAAATGCTAATAGAAAGCCACCTGCAATATAGTAGCCAACACTTGGTATATGTTTCGATGTATAATTAAGTGCCAATCCTATTGCTATAAATATACCCAAAATTGCTAAAATCACTAATGTTTTTGATGCTTTTGTTTTATCTATTTTAAGCAAATGCCCAATATGCACCAATGCATGGATAAACAAAATCGAAATAGAGCCAATAGCAGCAATTTGTGTTAAATCGAAAAATAGTACAAAAATTATTAAAATAATTGTACTTACAACCAACCCTTGTGTAGAGTGCCAAACATTTCGCTCGTAAACATCTGGCAACTCGCCATTTACAGCCATTTGATAGGTAACATTTGTAACTGCATACAAATTTGCATTTATAGATGATGCAGTCGAAATTAATGCTGCAATAGACATTATAACAAAGCCAGTCTCTCCAAAGGCTGGTTTTGCTGCCTCGGCAAGTGCGTAATCTTTTGCTTTAATAATATCTGGCAGTGGCAAATTGCCAAATACAGCAAAAGTTGTTGCGACATAAAGCACCATTACAAGTAAAATTGCAAGTGTCATAGATTTTAGCATCAATTTGCCTGGGTCTTTCATATCTTCGGCTGTATTTGTTATTACCCTAAAACCTTCGTATGCAAAAAAAGTTAGTGCGATTGATGAAAATATATTGATAACCGGCGGTGCATCTTTTAAAGATAGTAAATTAGGTTTAATGTAAAAAAATGCAATTACAGTAAAGAGTGTAATTATGGTTAATTTAATTATTACAATCACATTTTCGCTTTTGGCAATAATAGAGCTACCTGCTAAATTTATAAGCATAAAAACAACTAAAACGCCAACTGCAAAACTGTTAGCAATGAGCGTGTTGCTTGTGCCTGTAAACATTTGGGCAGAGTAAACACCAAAAGTTTTAGCAACCATTGCAATCGCCACCATTGCACTCATATAAAAAAGAACCGACACAGAACCGGAGAATACACCTTCGTCATAGCACTGCACTAAATACTCAACTAAGCCTCCCCGACTTGGATATACAGTTGCCAATTTAGCCAAAGAGTAACCACTAAGCAAGGCAATAAGTCCACCAAAAATAAATGAAATCCATACCAAGTTACCAGCAATAGCTCCTGCTTCGCCTAAAAGTACAAAAATACCAGCCCCAACCATCGAGCCAATACCTAAAAATACAGCACTCCAGAGTCCAAACGCTTTTTGATTACCCATAACTAAACCTTTTTTATTAGAATTATAGCTAATTAAAAAATATAAATATGTAACTTAAGTAACAAAAATTGAATTTAAATTGTGTATAATTAAGTTAAAAAATATAATAGGTTGCAAAGTGTTAAAATATATAAAATTTTTTTTCTACTTTTTAATATTTATAACTTCATTATATGGTGCTGAAATTAACACTACTATTATTGATGGCAATAAAACTGTCTATCAATCTTTGTTAAAGTCTTTACATCAAGATAGCAACATAAGCGAAGACCAATCTTTAGAAAAAACACTATTGAGCGAATTGGTTAATTTTAAACAAGGCACTATTTTTAAGCCAAAAAAGATTGAAGTAGCAAAAAATTTAAAAGCTTACAGAGAGCTATTTATAGATTATATTGACGATATTCATCAAATTACAGATTTAGAAAACAAATTAAACCATATTCAAAAAAAGATAAAGACTATAGAGTCAGAAATCAAAAATTTAGAGAGTAATAATACCCGCTTACTATCGTTTGAATTGCAAGATGCATTTTATAAAAAGCAAGCCAATATTTACAAAAATAGCATAAAAAAATTTACTACAGAAATCAAACTTTTAGAGAGAACTATAAAAGATTCTATTAAAAATATATACTCATATCTTGATACTTTAGAAAAAGAGTTTGCCAAAGAAGAGAATACTATTCAACAAGAAAGAGAGTTAATAAGTAAATTGCAAATAAATATAGAGCAAGCAAAACTTATTAATAACAAAAGAGAATTAAGCAGAATAGAGAAGAAGTTAAAAAAAGCAAACAGACTCTATAAACGAGATGCTATAAACTTATTATCTACCCATTTTATGATATTTTCATACTATTTAAAAGCAAAAAGTAATAAAACATTTGCAATAGAGAAAAAATTTTACTCTATCGCTTTAAAATATAAAATACTTACACAAAATGAGATTAATAAGTTTATAGCACCATTTTTACTATCTTTAGAAAAAGCCTATATTGGGCAGATAAAAACTATTGCTGGTGCTAGTAAACAAGAGGCAAAAGAGGTAATTAAAAGCACTTGGGATTTGGTTAATAAACCACTATTTTTTATAAACAAAACACCAATCAGCCCATTTAAAATGGCACTATCTATTATTGTATTTATATTAGGCTTTATCATTGGTTCTCTGTATAAAAGAAAAATTAATAAAATTGCTACAAGAAAAAGCTCTTTTACTGCATCTACTCGTACAATGGTTGCAAATTTGGGTTACTATTTAATCGTTATAATTGCATTTTTTGTATCTCTTAAAACATTGGGTGTTACCCTTTCATCTTTAGCTATTGTTGCGGGGGCTTTATCTGTTGGTATCGGTTTTGGTTTGCAAAATGTTGTTGCTAACTTTGTATCGGGACTTATTTTGATGTTTGAACGAAGTATTAAAATTGGCGATTATATCGAAGTAGCAGACCATAGAGGGCATGTAACAGATATTAGAATGCGCTCAACCACAATTAAAACAAATGACAACATAGATATAATTATTCCAAACCAAAGTTTTGTACAAAATAATTTGATAAATTGGACGATGAATGATAAAATACGCCGATTCAATATACCATTTGGGGTAGCCTACGGAACAGATGTTCATAAAGTTATACAAGTAGTAAAAGATGCCGTAATGCAGAGCGATTATAACAAATATATAATAGATAATAAAACTTACGAAACAAAGGTAATTATGACAGAAATGGCAGATAGTAGCGTAAATTTCGAACTATTAATTTGGCTAGCAGGTGCTGATAAAATCGAAAAACCTAAACGCTTAACTTCGCATTTTTTGGTAATAATTTACGACACCTTGTATGCAAACAATATAGAGATACCATTCCCTCAACAAGATATTCATATCCGCTCTGTCGATAAGAATATTCCAATAAAAATAGATGTAGAAGCAAAATAATATAAGGGCACTTCTATTGCCATCGTATAATACAAAACCCCAAAGAAATAAAAAGTTTGACAATGTAAAAAATATGTTAAACTAAGGGGTGCTAAAGTAGAAAGAGGAAGATAAAAGACGACAATGCCATTGGGTTATTAAAACCGTACTTAATGCTGTCTCCTTCC
>WFYP01000190.1 GCA_015490055.1 Nitratifractor sp. | reverse complement strand
GCATTAATAAATTTTTGATAAAATACACTTAATTTATTCATAAGGGCTTAAAATGAAAAAGGTAGCGATTAACGGACTTGGTAGAATTGGTAAAATGGTGCTTTGGAACTATGTGACAGTTGAGCAAAACGATTTTGAAATTGTAATGGCAAATGGCGGTAGCGGAACTACTGAAGATTTGGCATATATGTTAAAGTTCGACTCAGTTCATGGGCGTTTCCCCGCAGTTATAGAGTACGATGACGAAAACTTAATAGTAAATGGTAAAAAGATTAAAATTATAAGCGAAAGAGACCCATCAAAATTGCCTTGGGATGGTGTAGATATTGTACTAGAGTGTACAGGTAAATTTACAAAAAGAGCCGATGTACAAAAGCAAATCGACGCAGGAGCAAAAAAAGTGCTTATCTCTGCACCTGCAAAAGATGAAGATATTACAGTAGTATTTGGTGTAAACGAAGAGCTTTACGATAACGATAAACACAATATCGTATCTAATGCTAGTTGTACTACAAACTCTTTAGCACCTGTAATGAAGGTACTTGTAGAGAAGTTTGGCGTAGAGAGTGCACATGTAACTACAACTCACGCTTATACATCGTCTCAAGTAACGATTGACCGCAAAAAACCGGGTAAACATAGACGCGGTCGTGCAGCAGCTGTAAATATTATTCCAACAACAACAGGTGCGGCAAAAGCGACTACTAAGGTTATTCCTGAACTTACAGGAAAAATGACAGCAATGGCTCTAAGAGTTCCAACAGCCGATGTTGCAATTACAGAAATCGTTGCAAACTTAGGTAAAGATGTAACTGCCGAAGAGGTAAACAGTGCACTAAGCGACGCAGCAAATGGAGCAATGAAAGGCGTGCTAGATGTAACTTACGAAGAGGTAGTATCTAGCGATATGCTAGGCAACCGCCACTCAAGCACAGTAGATGCCCTAAGTACAGATGTTGTAGCTGGAAATATGGTAAAAATTATGACATGGTACGACAATGAATATGGCTACGCAAGCCGTCTATTTGACTTAGCAAGATTAGTTGCTACTAAGATGTAAACTTGCGGGCAGACACACAGGTCTGCTCCTACATATTGTAATAGACTTCTTTGTAGGGTGCGACCTATGTGTCGCACCGCTAATATACCCATTCTAGACCAAAATACTTACCACCACTAGGAATAATATGTTTTACTACACAAAAGAGCAGTTAGAACTGTTAGAAAAAATTGAAAACTCACCAAGCTATAAATTAGCCGAAGATGATAAAGAGTTTTTAAAAGAGTATGAAACCAGAGGCGTGCGTTTAGAGTTAGACTACTTAAAAGCAGAACTTGCAATGAAAAAGTTTGGTATAAAATCGACTATTGTAGTTTTTGGAAGTGCTAGAATATTGCCTCAAGAAGTTGCAAAAGCTAATTTGGACGAACTTATAAAAAAAGGTATAGATGGGGTAGAGTTAAAAAAGGCGACAAAAGCATTGGATAATAGCTTTTTTTATGAAGATGCAAGAGAATTAGGTGCTATTATCGGACGCAGTGGAGGTGGTGTAGAAGATAACCGTATAATGTTAATGACAGGCGGAGGTCCTGGCATTATGGAAGCCGCAAACCGAGGAGCTTACGAAGCAGGAGCAAACTCTATAGGATTAAACATAAACCTACCACACGAACAACACCCAAACCCATACATCACCCCAGAACTATGCTTACAATTTCACTACTTTGCAATAAGAAAATTCCACTTCTTCCAAAGAGCAAAAGCAATGGTTGTTTACCCCGGAGGCTTTGGCACAATGGATGAACTGTTCGAGCTACTAACCCTAATTCAGACAAAATCTATGAAACAAATACCTGTAGTAATGGTAGGCAAACAGTGGTGGAACGATTTAATAAATTTTGAATTTTTAATAGAAGAGGGGATGATTTTAAAAAAAGATTTAGAAATATTTACTATTGTAGATAATGCACAAGAAGCATGGGAAAGCATTTTGGAGTGGTATATTAAAAGAGATAAAGTATTACTATAGGGCACCTCCATTGCCACTAAGTTAAGAGTTTTAACTCTATAAAATGCATAAAATTTAAAGCATTAAGCTAAAAGCTAGCCACTGCGTCATTCCCGTGAAAACGGGAATCCACAGTTTAAACTGTCGAAAAAGTATTTTTTTAATTTTTAGGCAGTTAAAATCGTGGACTCCCACTTCTGTGGGAGTAACGAAGTGGCTAGCTT
>WFYP01000189.1 GCA_015490055.1 Nitratifractor sp. | reverse complement strand
TATATACTTAACACTCGCACGCTTGAGTTTCTACCAATTTTGAGTTAGTTTACGACGTGCACTAACTCGCTATCGCTCGTTGTTTTGCTTTTTCAAAGAAGAAATCCAAGTAAGACCGCAAAACCTGACGCCCTCGCTTCGCCTGATATCACTTCGAGGACACTACACGGGTGCATTGGATTCACGGCTTCGCTCGGTTGTTGGCGTTTCGCCTTTCCGCCCTGTTTGACATCACTTCGAGGACGGCTCACGCACTAAAACTAAAGCCTTGCGGCTTTCCCTATCACTCCCCCTTACACTGACCACCAACAAGCGAGAGGCTTAGCGTCTAAAATAACGCGTTTTAAGACACCAAGTTTCTTAAATTCAATTAATTAATCGAATGACCCCCGACTTTGCGCTCTACGGGCGTTTATTTACACGTCAGAGGCATTTCAAAAGGCGAGTAAGCTCTGTATCAGATATTGCAGGTCATAAGGAGTCTGTATTTGGTTTATGGGATCAATAACTTTTTTCTATAGAAAATCTTAATGTAATGTGATATATAACGATTCGGTATATTGCTAAACAAAAGTAGGAATAAAGTTGGTAAACAGAAGAAAGCTTAACCTAACAACACTTATTGAGAACATATCAAAATCCACAGACCTTATAGTCAAAGGAGATTTAAGCGGTCATTCATTTAGGGTGGCATTTATCTCTATTCTCATCTCATACGCTTTGGGTATGAGAAAGGGAGAAAGAATTGATCTGTATTTCGCGTCTCTTTTGCATGATATAGGAGTAGTAGAAAAAGAAAGAGATTTACTTTTTGAAAACAAGAGAAGGGATGACTTTGATTTACAAAGGCATGCTATAGAGGGATACAACATCCTCAAGGATATACCGACTTTTGAGAATATAGCTTTAATTGTGAAAGATCATCATAATCCTAACTCTGAGAATTTACTTTCAAGGATAGTATATTTTAGCGATGAGGTGGATGTAATTCTTAAGAATGAAAAAATTTTGGACTGCTCTAAGATAAGGGATAGGATGTATAACTCCTATAAAGATAAAGCGGGTTTTAAGGATATACTTGGGGCGTTTTACGAAGTAACAAGAGGCGATGCTTTTTTGATGATTTTCTATGATATGAATGAAGTAAAAAAATATTTAGACGAACATGTGGAGAAAAGAGTTATAAATTTGGATAACAAGGAGTTTAATAAGCTTGCAAGGGCTTTAGCAGAGAGTTTTATAGACAGAAAGAGTAAGTTTACACTAACTCACTCGAGCAATGTCTCATACACATCTGGAAAGCTGGCAGAAGTTTTTGGTTTAAGTGAGATAGATTGTGAGACTATAAGGACGGCTGGCTTTCTCCATGATATAGGCAAACTTTTCGTTCCTGTTGATATACTGGAGTATCCAGGTAAATTGGAAGAGAATAGCTGGTTTACAATGAAGTCTCATGTTTATTATACATACTCTTTCTTAAATCAGATGGGGTTGGATGAGAATATAGTCCATATAGCAAGTTCTCATCATGAGTTTTTAGATGGATCTGGATATCCCTTTGGTTTGGATAAGAGTAGTTTGTCTATCGGAGCTCAAATTATGACTGTAGCGGATATATACTCAGCTTTAAGGAAAAAGAGACCTTATAGGGATAAAGCTTTTAGTCATAAAGAGGCAGTAGATTTACTCATTAACTTGGCAAATAAGGGAAAGGTGAATAGGGAGATAGTTAAGATTTTAGAGAAGACAGAGATAAATATTTTCTGAGAGCTAAAGTTTTCTGAGTTTTTAGGTATTGATTTTTTGTAGAAACGAAAAAGTGGTGCGGAAGTATCTCTTTTGAAGCCCATAGAAACTCTCGAAACGTATACTACTTTAAGAAAACATAATACTTTAATAAAAATAGGTAAATTATATGTTAGCCGATTTTTTGTGGATAGCTGCTTTAAAAATGACCACTAAAGCGAGCGTGTAAAATAACGCCAAATTTCGCTCATTTTTGTGCTCAATCGATTAATTAGTCGAATGACCCCCGACTTTGCGCTCTGAGGGGTGTTTCTGTTGATCTGAGAGTGTTTTGAGAGGTGAGTGGAAAAGATTTTTCCGCTTTAAATATAAAATCGATTACAGTGTGCACAGGAGTTATGGTTTCTTATAAGTGGGTGTAGATTTTTTTGTTTCATGAATTTTTGATTAGTGTAGGATAGGTTGGCTATTTTTTTGTTGTTCTTTATAGAAAAAGACCTTGTGGTTGGTAAAAAGTATAGGAAAAAAGGGAGTTTAGGGAAACAAGTGAGTTTTATTTGTTTACTTGGGTTATTAAAACATATAGTTGTGCGTGGTTTTTTCAGTTGGTTTAGTTCTGAGAAGGTTTTTTTAGAAAAGTTTTTTAAAAACTCTCTCTTTTGTTTAATCATTTTGAGCTGTTCATGTATAACAGTTTTTAAGTGTTTAGTGTCTTCTTGTAGAGAGATGTTATATGTTTCTTTATATAATGTAAATGTAAATGTTGAAGGGTTAAAATCCTATCTGTATGCTGGTTTTCTGTGATGAAATGCAACGTTTATGTGATGAAA
>WFYP01000188.1 GCA_015490055.1 Nitratifractor sp. | reverse complement strand
CGATATAAAAAAAGAGTTAAAAAAAGTTGTATATGTTGGAGTTATTGCTCTTGTATTTTTAATAATTTTTATCTTTTTAAAGTTTCTAACTAGAAAGTATTTGGCAGATAAAGAGAGCTTTTATACCGTTAATAAAGTTATAAATATAAGTTTTATAACAGTTCTTATTTTAACTATTCTATTTGCATATTTAGAGAATGTTAGCTATATTGTTACAATTTTAGGATTTGCATCTGCCGGTATTGCTATTGCTCTTAAAGATTGGTTTATGTCGCTACTTGGGTGGTTTGTAATTGTAATTGGTGGAACTATTCATGTAGGCGATAGAGTAAAATTTGTGCGTGGAAACACAGAGTATGTTGGAGATGTTGTTGATATTTCGCTACTTAGAATGACAATTCAGGAGGATATTACACTAACAACATATATGCACAATCGCCGTGCCGGTAGAATAATATTTGTACCAAACAACTATGTATTTACCGATATGATTGCCAACTATTCACACTCTGGGTTAAAGACAGTTTGGGATGGTATAGACTTTTATATCACCTTTGATTCAAATATCTCTAAAGCTACTAGCATTGCTAAAAATGTAGCAAAACAGTACTCTAAAGGTTATACTGATATAACAAGAAAGCAGTTGAATAAACTTAGAAGTAAATATCAGTTAAAAAATACAAATGTTGAGCCTAGAGTTTTTTCATTTATCGAAGGGTATGGGGTTAAAATTAGTGTTTGGTATTTAACAAATGCTTATGCGACTTTAACGCTAAGAAGTACAATATCTACCAATATTTTAAAAGAGATTTTAGAAGCAGAAGATATTAAAATAGCATACCCAACGCAGTCGTTTTATATTGATAATGAGATACCAAAACCAAAACAGGCAGATGAGATGCCAGCACCTACAGATAAAGAAGTATAATGAGTAAAAAAGTATATTTTAAAACATTTGGTTGCAGAACAAACCAGTTTGATACACAGATAATGATAAATAAGCTAGAGGATTTTAAATTAACCTTTAACGAAGAAGAGGCAGATTTAGTAGTTGTAAATTCGTGTACTGTAACAAACGGAGCAGATAGTTCTGTGCGTGGATACATAAATAGTGTAAAACGAAAAAACGAGAATGCAAAAGTAATAATTGCAGGTTGTGGAGCACACTCTAAAGGTAAAGAGCTTTTAGATAAGGGTCAAGTTTTTGGTGTGTTTGGGCACTCTGAAAAAGAGAATATCAATAGCATACTAAAGCACGATAACTCTTTTTACCAAATTGGCGATTTGGAGCATATAGACAATACTGTAGTTAGTGAATTTGTAGGAAAGAGTAGGGCATTTATAAAGATTCAAGAGGGTTGTGATTTTAGATGTAGTTACTGCATTATCCCATATGTTCGCGGAAATGCCAGAAGTTTGCCGATGGAGCAAATTATTCAGCAAATTACAAAACTAGCAAGTAATGGCTTTGGAGAGTTTATATTAACTGGTACAAATGTTGGAAGTTACGGTAAAGATATTGGCTTAAGTATTGCTAAACTTATAAAAGAGATTTCGAAAGTTAGAGGTGTAAGACGCATAAGAGTAGGTAGCCTAGAGCCAATACAGATAGACGATGAATTTTTAGAGCTACTTAGCGAGCCATTTATGGCAAAACACCTACACATTGCCCTGCAACATACAAGCGATAAAATGCTTATGTATATGAATAGACGAAATAGTTATAAAGAGGATTTAAAACTATTTAATCGCATTGCAGATGTGGGTTATGCGTTAGGCACAGACTATATAGTAGGGCACCCAGGCGAGAGTGATGAGCTATGGAGTGAAGCTATAAAAAGGGTCGAAGAGTTACCACTAACGCACATACACGCATTTACCTATTCGCCTCGCGATAATACGCCATCTGCACAGATAAAAGATGTAATTAATGGAAAAGTTGCTAAACTAAGACATAAAGAGCTAACATCATTAGTTAAGCAGAAAAATTATGAGTTTAGAAAAACACACAATAAAAACTTAACTGTTTTAATAGAAAATTCTAAAGAGGGAATATTTAGAGGGTATGATGAGTACTATAATCAAGTAGTTGTAGAGTCTCAAAAAGATATAGAGCACTCTTGGATACTTATAGATAGTTGTGAAGTAAAAAGCGAAGGGAATTATGCAATTTATTAAAGATAAAAAAGCAAAACCCATTATTATTGTTTCGGCTTTAATAGTTCTAGCTATTCTTATAACTATAATCATAAAGAGTATGGGCGTAAACTTGGTTAGTGCTAATGAGTTTAATAAAATATTAGAAGATAACAAGCAGAGTAAAATTTATATACAAGATAGATATATATATTTAAAAAACAGTAAAGGCAAGTTTAAAACTGCACTTAGTGGCGTAAATAGAGCCAAAATATACTCTAAATATCCTGTAGAGGTTTATAGTAAAAGTAGTAGCTCGCTTCTTTATATTGCTGTACTACTTTTACTTTCTATTCTAATAGCACTACTTGTAATTCTTAGAAGAAATGGCAATAGTTCGCAAGCTATTGGGGCTGTTAGAGAGCAAAATAGTGAGCTTTTAGAAAATAACATCACTCCTGAATACAACCAAGATATAAGCTTTAAAGATGTTGCAGGAATTAGCAGCGTAAAAGAGGATTTAGAAGAGATTATAAGCTTTTTAAAAAGCCCTCTAAAGTATAAAAAGTTAAATATCCGTATGCCCAAAGGCTTGCTTTTGGTTGGACCTCCAGGGGTTGGTAAGACACTAATTGCTAAAGCTATATCTGCAGAGGCAAATGTTCCATTTTTCTACCATAGTGGGGCTAACTTTGTGCATATTTACGCTGGAATGGGTGCAAAAAGGGTAAAAGAGCTGTTTAACAAAGCTAAAGAGATGGCACCAAGTATAATATTTATAGACGAGATAGACTCGGTAGGTAAAAATAGGGGCAGTTTGGGTAGCGACGAGCGAGAAGCAACACTAAACCAACTGCTAGTAGAGATGGATGGCTTTAGCTCAAATGCTGGCGTAGTTGTAATTGGTGCAACCAATAGGATAGATGTGCTAGATAGTGCACTTTTAAGACCTGGTAGATTTGATAGAAGAGTATTTATAGAACTACCAAACATAAAAGAGCGAGAGCAGATTTTAAAGCTATATCTGCAAGATAAAAAGCATAACTTTGTAGTAGCCGAAGTAGCAAAACTAACAGCAGGTTTTAGCCCCGCTGCACTAGAGACACTAATAAACGAAGCCGCACTAAATGCTATAAAACTACATAAAAATAGTATAGATTTAGAAGATATTCTAAGTGTAAAAGATAGAGTAATCTTTGGCAAAAAACCGATACCAATGCTTAGTAGCAAAGAGCGAGAAATCCAAGCAATATACCAAGCTACAAAAGCTGTAGTTGCCCACTGGTTAGGCTTTAAGGTAGATAGAGTAGGGCTTTTAATATCAATAAATATTAATAAAGACAGTCTGCTTACATCTAAAGAGTCTATACTAAATTTAGCAAAAGTAGAGTTAGGCGGTTCTGTATATTTAAAACAAATATATAACGACATATTTAGCCAAGGTGTAAAAGATAGAGCAAAAGCCAAAGAGTTAATAAAAGAGGCAAACACAAACTATTCGCTAATAGATTCCAATAAGCAAGATAGCAAATTAGAGAGCATTATAGAAGAGTTGGAAGGCACAATTGCAAGCTTAGAGCAAGCAATAGAAAAAATAGCAAAAAAACTACAAGAAAACGAGCAGATAGAACCAAAAGAAATAGCAAAGGAGATAGATGCTCTTTTTTAGTGGTTTTGGGCTAAAGAATGAAGAAGAACTTTTTGATTTTTGGCTAGAGAAAAACGACTTTAGCATAGCAGGATTTAGCTATGGGGCAATTAAGGCAGTAGAGCATTGTTTAAATTCTAAAAGTAGGGTAGATAGACTTATACTGCTATCACCTGCATTTTTTAATGATAAAGATAGCAAATATAAGCGTATGCAGTTAATGTTTTATTCAAAAGATAAACAGGCATATACCAATAATTTTTTGCAAAATATAACCAATGGTTCAAATGTAGATTTAACACCATATCTAAACAGCACAAACAAAGAGCAGTTAGAAGAGCTTTTATATTACAGTTGGAGCAAAGAGAAGTTGCAAACAATAGCAAGTAGAGGTACAACAATAGAGGTAATCTTAGGTGGGAAAGATAAAATAATAGATGCAAAAAAAACTAAAGAGTTTTTTGAAGATGTGGCTACTGTCTATTACATAAAAGATGCAAACCATATATTGCAAAGTAGTAATTAAACTTCTTGAAAATTCTATTGAACTAAAATTAACAAACTCGTCATTCCCGTGAAAACGGGAATCTACGGTTCAAAGTGCAGTAAAAAATTTATTTGGCACTTAATAATTGAAGTTACAAAAATAATTAAAAATATAGAAAAAAGGATAAATATGACAAACATAGTAATTACAGGATGTAGCACAGGAATAGGGCTAGAGAGTGCTCTATATTTGAAAGATAGAATGGTAAAAGTGTTCCCAACAGCAAGAAAAGCCGAAGATGTAGAGAAACTAAAAGAGCTAGGCTTTAAGCACGCTATGCTTTTAGATGTTACAAAACCAGAGACAATTAGCCAAGTAATAGATAAAGTATTAGAGATAGATGGCAAAATAGATGTATGGTTCAACAACGCAGGCTACGGACAGATGGGAGCAGTAGAAGATGTACCAACCAAACTTGTTCGAGAGCAGTTCGAGACAAATGTATTCGGCTTACACGAAGCAACAAGACAAATAGTTAAAGTTATGCGAAAACAGGGATATGGCAAGATAATCCAACACAGCTCAGTGCTTGGAATAGTAGCTCTGCCAATGCGTGGAATCTACAACGCAAGTAAATACGCAATAGAAGGGCTTACAGATACCCTAAGATTAGAGCTTAAAGATACAAGCATCTACCCAGTACTACTAAACACAGGACCAGTAGAGAGTCACTTTAGAAAAAATGCAATTAAAACACTAGATAACTTAGATATAGAAAATGCTACCTTTAAAGATAAGTACATAGCTTCAAAAGAGGGCAGAGCCAAAAGAGTACCATTCTCCCTACCAGCCGAGTCTGTAGCCTCTGTTGTACACAAAATCATACTAACCCCACAACCACAACCTAGATACTATATAACTAAAGCTACTTATATTTTAGGTTATGCTAAAAGAGTTCTAAGTACATCGTGGTTGGATAAGTTGCTGTTGAAGGTATAAATGAATTGTGATGAATGAATAAATTAATTAATTGTCGGTCTAATTTATTACTCTTTTTTCATTTCTTTGAAAACTGTTGATTTTGAAATTTTGAAATCTTTATTTAAAACTGAATTTGAGCTATAAGGAACCTTACTAGAAGGAATATAATGAGAAGTTTCATTTAAATGAACATCTTGATCATCAAAAAATATATGAGCTTTAAAGGCTCTTAATATTTTGGATTTATCCAATCCACCAAGAAAAAATATTTCATCTACATATACTCCCCAAGCTCTTAAAGTTTTTATAACTCTCATTTCTGCAGGTGCATTTCTAGCAGTTACTATTGCGATTCTAACAGGAGAATATTCAACACTAAACGGTAATCTATCTTGTAGTCTTGATAATTTCCTTAATAAACTTTCATATGGTCCTTCATCCATTGGTTCGTTTTGCTTAGAATCTTCATTTTCATAAAAACTTTTAATACCTTTTGATTTATATACAATTTCACTTTTTTCATCAAATATAACAGCGTCACCATCAAAAGCTATTCTAACTTGCCCTTCAGGTATTTTTTCAATATCACTTGGAGGCTCTTTTACTAAACCAACAGCACAAGTATTTGCATCTCTTACTTTTTGAGCATCTTTTACATTTGTTGTTAAAAATAAATCAACATCAAAAGCTTCAAGATAGTCAGTGACAGATTCACCACCTGTAAAAGCGTGTCTTGTTATTGGTAAATTTTTTTTCCTAATATTATTAAAAACCTGAATTCCTGTTTCAGGACTATTTCTTGACATTACAACAACTTCAACTAATATACTTTTATCTTGCTCTTTTTTGTATTTGTTTAAATTTAAAAGTGCTTTAACTAATGGCATACCAGTTCCATCATGAAGTGGTTCATCTTCTCGCTCCAGCATAAATTTTCTATATTCTTTTATCGCAGTATCTTTATCTTCACTTAACTTTTCTCTAAAAACTTTATCTGCTTCACTTAAATCAAATAATGCAGTTGCTGTAATTCCAATAACTAAAGTGTCTGATAAATCAAGTCCCATTTTCTATCCTATTAATTTAGATACCATAAAAAAGATACCATATTGTAATATTGACTAAGTTTAAACTCATTTTGTATAATTATTATTCTTGTTTTCTCGAATTTAAAAACTATTATATCGAAGTTAGTTTGGTAATCTTGTATAATATGTTATCTTTTAAAAATAAACTAATAGATGTAAAATGTTAGGAAGTTTTCTAACCCGAACTATTCATTAGAATTAGCAAATATTTGATAAATGCTTTAGTTATGGGTGTTTATAAAAAAATTGAGGTTTACCCAAAGGTTAATTGATGTTTTTTTATGAATACACATAGCTAAATGATTTGTTGAAGATTGTTAGTTCTAATGGATAGTTCGGGTTTAAGTGGTGGGTCCTCGGGGACTCGAACCCCGGACCGCTCGGTTATGAGCCGAGAGCTCTAACCAGCTGAGCTAAAGACCCTCTTAAAATGTAGAAATCAAGACTCTTTTTTAATCATCTCGATTTTGGTGTCGGAATTATAATGTGTGTAACCTTTAAAAGAGATTAAATTCTCTAAAATTCCAAAAAGAAATGCAAAAATTATAAACGATGTACCACCATGGCTAAACATAGGCAGAGGAGCACCAACAACAGGGGCTAAACCTATAACCATATAAATATTTACACCCATATATACAAAAAATAGAAATGCAAGCCCACTCGATATAACAACTATGTGGTAATCGTCGCTATATATATGTGATATAATTAGTAAGTGTATTATTAATAGTATATAAAGAACTATAATTATTACCATACCTTTAAAGCCGTGTCTTTCGCCTAAATATGCAAAGATAAAATCGGTTGTTGATACTGGTAAAAATTTTAACTGTGTTTGAGTTGCATCGTCTTTACTTTTACCCTCTATTCCACCAGAGCCTATTGCTATTAGGGCTTGTTGCACTTGGTAACTAGGCTTGCCTAAAAAGTCGTTAATTCTCTTTTTTTGGTAAGGTTTTAATACAAAATTATAAGATAGCGGTACTACGACTGCTAAAAAAACTAAAATAGTTGTTATAACTTTCCAATTTATCCCCACTATTAGTAGTGCACCATAAGATGCTAATACTAAAAGTAGAGTCGTACCTAAATCTGGTTCTTTTAAAATAAGAATAGATGGTATTAGTATAATTATAGATAGCAATAAAAAGTCTAAAAAACCATAACCCTTCTCTTTATCTGGTGGGCGTTTGCCAATTATAAATGCCAAAAATAGTAAAACACTTAATTTCATAAACTCTGATGGTTGAAGGCTCATACCTCCAAGAACAAGCCATCGTTTTGCCCCTAGAATTGTTTTTCCAGCTACTTCTACGGCTAAAAGTAAACCTATATTTATAATATATGCAAGTGGTGCAAAAAGCCAAAGTAGATGCTTCCATGGTATATAAGCTGCTATTAAAAATACAATACCAGAAGCAGCATAATAAGCCATCTGTTTATGAAATAGGTGAGGGTTCATCTCTTTAATGAGCATTGAAGATATTATAAGTATAGGGACAATTTGCAGAATTAATATATAATTAAAGCGTTTAGTTATCTGATAAAAATAGTCTATGATTTTTTCTGCATTCATTAAATTTATTTGCCTTAAACCGATAATTTTGTTATGATTATATCTAAAAAAGTTTAGACGATGAAAAAATGGAACATATATAAAATTTTTAACCAAGAAAATGGGTTATTTGCTGGAACTACCACTAAAAACTTAAAAAACCCTTACGCTTATTCACTTGCTATTCACACAGGTGAAAACTTAGAAAAAATAAAATTAAACCGAGATGAATTTTCTAAAAAATTTCCAAAAAATTTTAAATTTATCTCTTTTTTGCAAATTCATAGTAGTAAAATTATTGATGTTAGTGAATATGAAAATTTTGAAGGTTGGCTAGTGAGCGATATAGAGGCAGATGGTATGGTAACTAACAAAAAAGGAGTTATGCTAACTATACTAACTGCCGATTGTTTGGGGCT
>WFYP01000187.1 GCA_015490055.1 Nitratifractor sp. | reverse complement strand
GGGATGTACCCTAAAATTCGCGATGATTACGCAATGCTAAGAACTGCTGTAAGTTTTGGTAGTGGATATGGTCCAAAGCTTATAAAGCAAAAGGGTAAAAAACTTCGCGATAACCTAAAACTAGCACTCTCAGGCAAAAATACAACCAATGCAATGCTTGTTAGAATGAAGTATCCAAAAGCTAGAATAGAGTATATGAACTTTTTAGAAATCGAGCAAGCAGTAGTTGAAGGCAGGGTAGATGCTGGAATGTTGATTCATGAGTCTATACTTGATTTTGATGATAGCTTAGAAGTTGAGTTAGAGCTTTGGGATTGGTGGCAAGAGTTAGCAGGAGAAGGCTTGCCACTACCACTTGGCGGAATGGCAATTCGCCGTTCTCTCCCACTAAATAGAGCAATAGAGATAGAAGATATACTAATAGATGGCGTAAAAGTTGCAGTAGAGAGGAAACAAGAACTTAGCAATTTATTGGTAGAAAAAAAGCTAGTAAGAATCGAAGATAAAATGCTAGAGAAGTACTTAGATATGTATGCATCGGATGAATCAGTAACTCTTAATGAGTTACAGATAAAAGCCTTGGATAAACTTTTTGAAATTGGCTATAAAGCTGGCGAGTATGACTGTTTAATTAAGACAGAAGATTATCTTTTGCCTAAAGAGTATGTTGAGTATAGAAATTTGTAATAATTAACGAAATTTATATATTATAACCAGATTATGGATATAAAATAATAGATTTTATTTTAATTTTAAAGTATATATTGAATAATTATGTTAATATTACAAAAAATTTAAAGGATAGTAATGTTAAAGATAGTTTCAAAAGTTGCTTTAGTTATAGCTTTAGCTATGCCAGCTGTAGTAAATGCAGAGGCTCCAAAAGTTGATACAAATACAACAACGGTTAAAATTGATTCTGCAAGATTAGAAGCAGCAAAAGAGTTAGTTGCTGCTATGGGTATAAAAGATAGCTATGCTAAGATGATAGACCAAGCTACTAAAGCTATGGTTATAAGAGAGCCAAAATTAAAAAGTGTAGAAGGTGACATTAAGGCATTTTACACTAAATATATTGGTTGGGATACTATAAAAGATAAAATGGCTGCAATTTATGCAAAACATTATACTGTAAAAGAGCTTGCTGAGTTAAAGAAATTTTATCAATCAGAAGTTGGACAAAAAAGTATTAAACTTATGCCTCAAATTATGCAAGAGGGTAAAAAACTTGGTGCAAGTAGCGTAATGGCTCATATGGATGAGTTAAAGAAAATTATGATGAAAGCCTTAGCACCTAAGCCTCAATTAAAAAAATAATTACGAAACCTACACATAATTAGTGTAGGTTTACTTTAAATACTACATTTTAAACTAATCAAAAGTAAAACTTTAATATAATTGCGACCCCTATTTATATAATAGTGGAACTGCGTGAAGAGCTTTTATATAGCTTACACCGCCTATATAAGGGCTGGAGTAGCAATTTAGCAAACGCTAAAGACTCGCTAATCCACGCAAAAATTAGGTGTAAAAGAAAATTTAGGAGTACCTTATGAAGGTAAGACCATCAGTTAAGAAGATGTGCGATGACTGTAAAGTTATTAAGCGCAAAGGTATCGTAAGAGTGATTTGTAAGAATCCTAAACATAAACAGAGACAAGGATAAGTATGGCTCGTATTGCAGGGGTTGATTTACCAAAAAATAAAAGAATGGAGTATGCTTTAACTTATATCTATGGTATAGGTTTAACTACTTCAAGAAAAATTTTAGATGCAACTGGTATCGATTATAATAAAAGAGTTCATGAATTAACAGATACAGAAGCTGCTACAATTCGTAATGAAATTCAAGAGAATTACATGGTGGAGGGAGACCTTCGTAAGAAAGTAATGCTTGACATTAAAACATTAATGGATTTAGGTAGTTACCGTGGTTTACGCCATAGAAGAGGTCTGCCGGTTCGTGGTCAGAAGACTAAAACAAACGCGCGTACTAGAAAAGGTAAGCGTAAAACTGTTGGCGCAGCATAATTAGGAGCAATGGCAAATGGCAAAAAGAAAAATTAAAAAGCAAGTTGCGAAAGGTGTTGTGTATATCGCTGCAACATTTAACAATACTGTAATTACTGTTACAGACGAGATGGGTAATGTACTAGCTTGGAGCAGTGCAGGAAGCTTAGGGTTCAAAGGTAGTAAAAAATCTACTCCATACGCAGCACAACAAGCTGTAGAAGATGCTATGAGTAAAGCACAAGAGTATGGAATTAAAGAGGTAGGAATTAAAGTACAAGGTCCTGGTTCTGGTAGAGAAACTGCTGTTAAGAGCGTAGGAGCAATAGAGGGGATTCGTGTAATATTCTTTAAAGATATTACTCCATTACCACACAATGGATGTCGCCCTCCTAAAAAGCGTCGTGTGTAACTAATTAGTTTAATAAACTAGTATAAGATTTAAGTAAAAAAGGTAATTAAATGGCAAGATATAGAGGTCCAAGAGAGAAACTTGAAAGAAGACTTGGCGTTGATTTAGGAATGAAGGGCGAGAGAAGATTAGCAGGTAAAAGTGCTTTAGAGAAACGCCCATATGCACCTGGTCAGCATGGTCAGCGTCGTTCAAAAATTAGCGAATATGGTATGCAACTTCGTGAGAAGCAAAAAGCTAAATTTATGTACGGTGTTAGCGAAAAACAATTTAGAGCCCTATTTAAAGAGGCTTCAAGAAAAGAGGGTAACACTGGTGAATTATTAATTCAGTTACTAGAGCAAAGACTTGATAATGTAGTTTATAGAATGGGTTTTGCAACTACTAGAGCATTTGCAAGACAACTTGTAAACCATGGACATATTTTAGTTGATGGTAAACGAGTAGATATTCCATCTTTCAGAGTAAAAGCTGGACAAAAAATTGAAATTAGAGAAAAAAGCAAAGCTAACACTCAAATTGCAAGATCACTTGAGCTTACAAACCAAACTGGTATTGTTGAGTGGGTAGATGTTGAGAAGGATAAACTATTTGGTATCTTTACTAGAACTCCAGAAAGAGAAGAAGTTAAGATTCCAGTAGAAGAGCGCTTTATCGTTGAGCTTTACTCTAAATAATAAGCAAAGGCTTGCATAATGAATAAAATTAAAGTTGCTCCTGAAGTACCAAATGAAGTTGATATAAACGAGATTGGTAAAAACAAAGCAGAAATTACTGCTGCACCATTTGAGCCAGGGTTTGCTATTACATTAGCACACCCATTAAGACGCCTAATTTTAGGTAGCTCAATCGGTTTTGCACCAATTTCATTAAAAATAGATGGTGTACTACACGAGTTCGATTCAGTACGCGGTATGAAAGAGGATATCGCTGTATTTATTATGAATCTTAAAAATATTAGATTTATAATCAAAGATGAGTTAGAGCGTGCAGTGGTTAATTATAGCTTTAGTGGTCCAAAAGAGATTAAAGCTAGTGAATTAGCAAATGATCAAGTAGAAGTTATTGATGGCGACTTAATATTAGCAACTCTAAATGAAGATGCAGAGCTAAACTTCACAATCGAAATTGCTAAGGGTATTGGTTATGTACCTAGTGAAGATTTAATAGATAGTGTAGATAGCGAAGCTATTGCATTAGATGCATTCTTTACTCCAGTAAGAAATGCTAACTATAAAATAGAGAATGTACTTGTGGATGATAATCCTAACTTCGAAAAGATTGTTTTCGAAATCGAGACAGATGGACAAATTTCACCAAGAGATGCATTTGGTAATGCGTTGGAGACAATGAATAAGCAAATGAATATCTTTGGTCAAGTGTTCGATATCGATTTAGAAGCAACAAAAACTAAAGGTAAAAGCGAGAGTGCACTAAAAACTCTTCTTATTCCTATAGATATGTTAGGATTTAGTGCAAGAAGCTCTAACTCTTTAGAGAGAGCTGGTATTAAATTTATTGGTGAGCTTGTATTAATGAGCGAAAATGAGATTAAATCTATTAAAAACCTTGGTAAAAAATCTTTAGATGAGATTATGCATACTTTAGATAGCCATGGTTTTGGTAAAGATTATGAACTTGATGGCAAGTTAAGAGCTGATTTAATAGAAAAAATTAAGCAGTTAAAAAATAATTAATAAAGGATTACCATGAGACATAGACATGGATATCGCAAACTTAATAGAAAGTCTCAGCACAGAGCTGCTCTACTTAAGAACTTAGCGATTGCCCTTACAAACGAGGGTAGAATAGAGACAACTTTAGCAAAAGCTAAAGAGCTTAGAAAGTACTACGAAAAGTTAATTACAAAAGCAGCAAAAGCTGATTTTAATGCACACAGAGCTGTTTTCGCACAACTTCAGTGTAAAGAGAGTACTAAAAAATTAGTAGAAGAGATTGCACCAGAGTATAAAGATAGAAGTGGTGGATACACTAGAATTATCAAAACTAGAGTTCGCCGTGGCGATGCTAGTGAAATGGCAATTATCGAAAGAGTATAACTCTTCTCCTTAGGGCTTTGCCCTAAAACTCCCCTATTTTTCTAAAAAATGTAATTTTCGTAACATTTTTCTTCAATATTTTTATAAATTTGTCATATATTTACTATTAGTTAATATAAGTGTGTTATAGTCTGATTATAGTTACAGATAATACTAAAGAAGGATATTTATGATAAAACAGCAATTAAGTAGAGCAGAGAAATTATTTATTGAAAAAGATTATAAAAATGCTTTGAGCCTTTATGCTGTAATTTTATCTAATGATATGGAAAATTCTGAGGCATATATTGGAGCATTGTTGTCAGACTTAGGATTCGAATTTAAAGAAGAGGCTCAAGTGTTATATTTTTATTATCAAAGTATAAAAAATAGTAGTGATAATATTAAAAAATCTATGGAAGAGTTAATAACAAACTTAATAGTATCAACTAAAGATGATGTATATGAACTCATAGATGCAGATTTAGCAAAATATGATGGAATAGAGTATGAAGATTTTTTAACATTAGTAGAGACAAAAGAAAATTTTAAAGAAGCATTCGAAGATGCAATTTTCTCCACAAAAGTAATAATTACAAAGAAGTGGCAATTTATCGATTTTATTAAAAAACTTACAGACAATGGCTACTACAGTGTTGCACTAAACTACTTAGAAACCCATGCCCCTACTTACGAAAACGACCAAGATATACTTACACTTTATTCACTGCTACCAAAAGGCAAACTGTAGCCTTTTGGTTCACTTTAATAAATAGACAGTACTTGCATAACTACTCCCTAAATATTTAAAACTTTTCTTGCTCCCAAATTGCATTTGGGAGCAAGCTAAGCACTACTTAAATATCCAAAACTTAGTCTATTCACGATATAATATGCAAAATTGTTATAGGTGAATTTATGTTTGAATTAGAGAATGGGATATTTGTTACAGAAGATACTCGCGAAGTAAAAGAGGGGGGTTGCTTTTTAAAGACGGCTCAAAATAGTAAATATATTGATAGTATCGATGCAAATGCGAAGGTTATTACGCCAAAAGAGCTTATAGATATTTGGGGCTTAGATAGTGTTAAGCTTATTGGTATTACTGGTACTAATGGTAAGACTACAACGGCTGCAATTATTTACTCTATACTTACCGACTTAGGTTATATTACAGGTTTGCAAGGTACTAGGGGCTTCTTTTTAAATGATGAGCGGTTAGAGGATAAGAGCTTAACTACACCTTCTATTTTACAAACTTTGCATAATATTAAGCAGACTAAAGAGGCTGGTGGGGAGTATTTTGTAATGGAGGTTAGCTCGCACGCGATTGACCAAAATCGAATAGAGGGTTTAGAGTTTGCATTAAAAATTTTTACAAATGTTACGCAAGACCATTTAGATTACCACAAGAGCGTAGCCGAGTATAGAGCTGTTAAGAGTAAATTCTTTTTAGACGAGAGTTTAAAGCTTATTAACAAAGATGAGATTAAAAAGATTATGTATAATGAAGTTAATACCTATACTTATTCGCTAGAAGAGCCATCTAGTTTTAGAATAGATGCTTATAGTTTAAGTGGTGGTATAACTGCTGCGATTAATAATATGGGTAAAGTAGCTACTTTTAAGTCCAATTTAGTTGGTTTATTTAATGTTTACAATTTGGCGGCTGCGGTTGCTGGTGTCAAGTTGGTGACGGACAAGAGTTTAGAAGAGATTTGCGAAGCTGTAGAGGGCTTTGGTGGTGTTAGTGGAAGAATGGAGGTAATATCGCACAATCCGACAGTTATTGTAGATTTTGCACATACTCCAGATGGAATGTTAAAAGTTTTAGAGAGTATAAAAGATAGAGATATTTCGGTAGTGTTTGGAGCAGGTGGCGACAGAGATAGAGACAAACGCCCAAAAATGGGTTTAGCGGCTGCAAAGTACGCAAAAAAACTCTATATTACAAGCGATAATCCACGAAGCGAAGAGCCAAAAGAGATTATAGAACAGATCGCCGCACCACTAGATGGCAAAGAGGGTGTAGTAAAAATTGTAGATAGAAAAGAAGCTATTAAAAAAGCGATTAGTGAACTAAAAGATGATGAAGTATTGTTAATTTTAGGTAAAGGTGATGAAAATTATATAGATATAAAGGGCGAGAAAATTCCATTTGACGACAGAGTTGTAGCACGGGAAATTTTAGGCATCAGTTAAGTTATGAACTGGTTAGCACATGTGTTTCTTTCTGAAAATCATATAGAACACCAGCTTGGAAATATGTTAGCAGACCCACTTAAATGTCGAAAATGGAGTGGAGCTAGCAAAAGAATAGATGCTGGTATTAAGACACATATAATTATAGACAATTTTACCGATTCTCACCCAATAGTCTCTAAAAGTAAAGCTTTACTAACACCAAGAGGACACTTAAAGGGCGTTGTATTAGATATTTTATATGATTACTTTTTAAGCAAGCATTGGAATAATTATTGCAAAATAGATAGGCAACACTTTTTAGATAACTTTCGCTTTATGGCGATTGATAGTATAGATAACTATCCAAAAAATGCACAATATGTTATACATAGGGTGGTTGCAAGTAAACAGCTAGAGAGTTATGTAACCATAGATGGTGTAATAGAGGCTTTTGAACGCATAGACAATAGGCTCTCTGCTAAGTCGTTGGCTAAAGATAATTGCAAGAGGTATATTCCACTAATTAAAGAGAAAAAAGAAGAATTAGAAGAGATGTTTTTAATATTTTTTCCTCAACTAATGCAAAGAGTAAAAGAAGGTTATCACGATAAAGATATACAACACTGGAGAATTTAACACTCATTTTATTGCTATTATCTCTGTATAAACCAACTAAAAGTAGCAGTTAGTACGCTCTTTTGCTCTGTATCCAAAATTTCTACTGCTACATCTATTAATGCTCTAGCTTTTTTATTTAGTTGTGTGTTAAACTTTTCAATATCTTTTGCTTTGATATATCCGGTAGCTGTTAGTTGGCTTTTTGCTTCTGCTTTATATTTTATATTAGAACTTCGAAGTAGGGCTTTTACATTTGCTTTGCCAAATTGCTCTATTAAAGTTAAGCCACTTTGGCTCTCAGCAAGAGTAAAAAGAGCCCCTGCGTGAATAGAGCCTAAGTGGTTTAGCAACTCTTCTCTTGGCTCTAGGGTTAAACTATTGCCCTCTTGTTTAATTCCTAAATGTTTAACAAACTCTATATTTTCAATCAAAATAAGCTCATACTAATCACAAATAACCAATAACTACTTGACTAAATAAGCATTTAAAATTCTGCCATTTCTAAATAGTGTACCAGCGTGTTCTATGCAATCGAAAATATCTTTTTGGCTCCAGTCTAGTGTAAATAGGTTGTCAAAATCTTTACTTGTAACTGACAATGAGTTGTAAATAACTTTAAGTGCCAATTTAGCGAGTGCTATGTGTCTAGTGTCAAGTGGAATTGACTCTATATTATTAACTGCATTGTCAATTATCTCTTGTGAGTAGTTTGTAAGTAACATTTTTGTGTTAAATGCTTTGCAGTAGATGTAATTCTCTTTAAAAGCTATATGGAGACGCAAAAAAGTAAATAGGTCGTGGTTAATATTTGGATGCCTTGCAATTTTGGCAACCATTTTTAAGAAATCTTCTAAATAGGAAGCATCTATATTTCCTAAAAACTCCATTTGCGGTGGTACATCACCATAAAGAACTTTTACTTTTCTAAATAGCCGCTCTAGCTTCTCTTTTTGTTCTAAATTCTCTTTGTAATAAAACACTGCTTCTCCTTTTTAGACTATTTGGTCTAGTGGAAGTATAGAGAAAGTTTGCTTAAATGTAGATTAGACTAAATAGTCTAGTCTGTATAATAATTTTTAAGTAATCTCAATATATAGTTAGAATCTTTTAAGAAGTTTTTAGGGCTACTAAGAGTAGGCGAAAGAGAAAGAGTTCCCCAGGTAGAGTGGATAACAAAGCTAGCAAACTCTTTTGTGTTTAACTCTTTTTTTAGTAATCCGCTCTTTATATCTTTTTGTAAAAGTAGTGAAAAACTGCCCACTAACTGGTTGTATTTAGCAATAAATAGATTATCAAAATCTTTATCGATAGGAGAGAGTTCTACCATAAGTCTATACATTGGGCAGCCATAAGTAATTAACATTTTGTTTTTGCTCATGGCCGTAAATAGACTCTCTAGTGCCTCATAAGCACTATTTGTGCTATTTAGTTTAAAAAACTCATCCATTTTAGGGTAGAGTCGCTCTTTAACCATAGCTAAAACCAACTCTTTTTTAGATTTAAAGTGATGATACATAGAGCCTTTGGGTACAGCTGCACGTTTTAAAATAGTATCTACCGAAGTAGAAGCATAGCCATTTATATAAACCTCTTCAAATGTTATATCAAGTAGTCTCTCTCGTGTGTTTCGTTTTTTCATAAGCTAATTATATTATAATTTCTCTAAAGGAGTTACTTATGAAGGGTAATTTATCAAAAGATGGATATGTACAAAACATTTTCCCTTTTTCAGATAAAGAGATAGAAGAGCTTAAAGTTATAGCCAAAGAGGCAGTAAAGCTTGAGAAAAATAGCCGTAAAATGATATTTAAATATTTTCCAAGAGTAAAAGAGTTGTTTGAGCAAGCAATTAAGAGCGAAGGGTTAAATTTAAAGCTTACAGATTACTGCTTCTATATAAGACTTGCTACGATATAAGAATGCACCATAAATAGGCTTTAAAGGAACAATCTTGCACAAAATTTTTTATCACCATAGCTTTGGCTATGCTTCAAAAAAAGTTTTGCACAATCTTACTCCCTTAAAGCCTATTTATAGCGCATCCTTATATCGCAACAAGTCTATAGAAAAAACAGACGAAAAAAATTGGCCATTAATGTATCACGCCGATAAGAATTTGCCAGATTTTTTAAATGTTAAAGAGGAAGATAAAGAGCAGTTTTTAAAAAAGGCTGTGATGTTTAGAGTAACACTAGATAGTAGCGATAAGGAGACTGGTGCACTTAAAGTAATAAGAGGTTCTCATATTGACAAAGAGGGTAAAGAGCTTTTTATAGATACAAAAGCAGGATAGCTAATTTTATTTAAACCGCTACTCCAACACGCAAGTAATAGAATGACAAAACCGCATACAAGACGGGTTTTTCAAGCATTTTGTATAGAGGTCTAAACTAACAATGGGTATAAAAAAAGAGATATTTTTTAAGAGTGATAATATGCCCTATTTAGAGGCTAGGTTTGTAGAAAATTCAGCGAATCACTACCGTAAGCATTTTCATAAAACAGTATCTATAGGTGCTATTGAAGAGGGAGAAGTGGCATTTTCTTATCAGCAAGAGCTTGGTCGTCTAAAGTGTGGTGAACTGGTAGTTATTAATCCAAATATTATACATAGTTGCAATCCAATAGAGAATGAATCAAGAACATACCATATGATTTATCTTGATACTAAATGGTGTAAAAAATTGCAAGAGAGTATATATGGCGAATTAAATTCTTATATACCTGTTTCTGAATATATTATAAAAGATAGAGCTTTATACTTTGAGTTTATAAAACTTAACTACAAATTGCTAGATAACAGTACTTTCTATTTAGAAAAAGAGGAGGCTTTAGAAAACTTTTTAATAAAACTATTTGGGAAATATTGTGATAAAGAGTTGCAACATTCTACAATTAAAGAGAGTAGAAATATTAAGTTAGCTAAAGAGTATATTGAAAATAGTGTAAATTCAAATCCGACAGTTAAAGAGATAAGCAGTTATATAAATATTTCAGAGTTTCACTTTTTTAAGCTATTTAAGCAGAGTTTTCATATATCTCCGCATGCTTATTTGTTAAATCAAAAAATTTGTAAAGCAAAAGAGCTACTATCTAATAGTGAAGATATTGCACAAGTAGCTTATGAACTTGCATTTACAGACCAAAGCCACTTTAGTAGGGTATTTAAATCCTATGTTGCAACAACCCCTAATGAGTATAAAAAATCCTTTTTAAACAAGTGATATTAATAATCCTAAGCCCATAAACAAGAGTAAGATAGCAAGAGTTTTTTCTAAATATTTAAGCGAGAGTATTCTATTTTTTATATTTTGATTATTTAGTAATAGAATCAGCAAACTATCCCAAATAAAGACAACAAGAGTCATCCAAAGCCCATAAAAAAACTGCACTATCCACGGAGTGTTTTTACTAATCGCAAGTGTAAATAGAGATATATAAAATATAGAAATTTTGGGGTTTAAAAAACTTAAGTAGAATCCTCTAAGTAACTCTTTTTTAAAACTGCTACTGTTTTGAACGGAAGAATTTATAGAGATTCGACTGCTTTTTGCTTTTAAAATATTTAAGCTTAAATAGAGAAGGTAAACTCCTCCTACAATTTTTATTAGAGTCATTAAAGCCGTAGATTGAGAAAAAATAGTGGCATATCCAAGCAGGCACAACATAATGTAAAAGGCATTTGATAATGCAATACCTAAACTTGCACCAATAGCAACTTTTGCTCTATTATTCATTGCACTATTGACTATATAGACAAAATCAGCACCAGGACTAAGCAGAGCAATAAAGTGGGCTATTGCAATTATTAAAAACTCGTTAAGATAAGTTTCCATAATAATTAAGACTCCTTATATAAAAAGCCTAATATAGCAATAACAGTTAATAATGTATAGTACAAAACTGTTACTACAGTGGTGTTGCTTAATTTGGTATGAACTAGAAATTTGCTATAATCGCAATTAAATAATAATTAGCAGGTTTATAATGGATAAGAAAAGAGATTTTTTAAGAAGAATTGTAGCAGAAGATTTAGAGAGTGGGAAGTATAGTAAAATTGTTACTCGCTTTCCGCCAGAGCCTAATGGGTATCCGCATATTGGGCATGCTAAGTCTATTAGTATTAACTTTGGGATTGCTAGAGATTTTGGTGGGGTTTGTAATTTGCGAATGGACGATACTAACCCAACAACCGAAGATACAGAGTATGTAGAGGCACTTAAAGATGCTGTAGAGTGGCTTGGGTTTAAGTGGGATGGCGATGTTCGCCACACTTCGGACTATTTCGACAGGCTTTATGAGTGGGCTAAAGAGCTTGTAAAGATAGGCAAGGCTTATGTAGATAGCTTGCCAGAAGATAAGATGAGAGAATACAGAGGCACAGTTACAAGCCCAGGTAAGCGAAGTGAGTATGCAAATAGAAGTGTCGAAGAGAATTTAGACCTTTTAGAGCGTATGAAGAGAGGCGAGTTTAAAGATGGCGAGCATGTACTTAGAGCCAAGATAGATATGGCATCTCCTAATATGAAGATGCGAGACCCTCTGCTTTATAGAATCCGCCACGCACACCACTTTAGAGCAGGCGATAAGTGGGCTATTTATCCGATGTATGACTTTGCTCACTGCCTCTCTGATTATATAGAGGGAGTTACACACTCTATCTGCACATTAGAGTTTGAGAATAACCGTGATATTTACGATTGGGTAATAGATACACTTGGTTTAGAGCCACCAAGACCCTACCAGTATGAGTTTGCAAGATTAAATATCAACTATACAGTAATGAGTAAACGAAAGCTTTTAGAGCTTGTACAAAAAGGCGTGGTAAGTGGTTGGGACGACCCAAGAATGCCAACTATTGCAGGGCTTAGACGCCGTGGATATACGCCAGAGTCTATTTTGAACTTCTGCGAGCAAATTGGCGTGGCAAAGACTAATTCGGTTGTAGATGTGGCTCAGTTAGAGTATGCAATTAGAGATGATTTAAACAAAAAAGTTCCGCGTGTAATGTGTGTTGTAAATCCGCTAAAAGTGACGATAGAGAATTATGAAGGAAGCGAAGAGTTAGAGGCTTCGTACTATCCTCACGATGTGCCAAAAGAGGGTAGCCGTAAATTACCATTTTCTAAAGAGATTTACATAGATAGAGGCGATTTCGAAGAGAACCCACCAAAGGGGTATTACCGCCTAACACCAACGCAACCAGTGCGATTAAAGCACGCCTATATTATAGAGTTTAAAGAGGCAATAAAAGATGAGGCTGGCAATATTGTAGAGTTAATTGTTACTTACTATCCAGACTCTAAAAGTGGAAACGACAAGAGTGGCATAAAGGTAAAAAGTGCCATTCAATGGGTAGAAGCAAATAGTGCTAAAGAGGTTGAACTTAGAGTTTACGATAGACTCTTTAAGTGCGAAGCACCAGAGGGTATAGAAGATGTTAATCCAAACTCTCTACAAATTGTAAAAGGAGCTTTAGTTGAGCCAGCTGTTATAGAAGAGAAGGCAGATGTGCGTTTCCAATTTGAGCGAGAGGGGAACTTTTTTGCCGACCCAGTAGATTATAGCGACAAGAAGCCAGTATTTAATAAAATTGTAGGGCTTAAAGATTCGTGGGCTAAAAAGAGTAAGCCAAAACCAAAACAAGAGCCTAAAAAGTCTAAGCCAAAGCAAAAGCAAAGTGGCGGTGAAATGGCAGAGTTAAACGAGCAAGAGCAAGCAGTTTTTGATAAGTTTATTAAAGAGTATGGCTTAAATAAACAGGTAGCTAGTATTTTTGCAAGAGATGAAGTGTTGGCTAAGTTTTATGAAGATGCTACAAAAGAGTATGATAGTGCTGTAACAGTTGCAAACATTGTAGCAAATGATGTAGCAAAAGAGTTAAAGAGTAAAAGTTTAGAAGAGTTAAAATTTAACCCAAAATATGTAGCAAGTTTGGCTAAAATGGTAGATGAAGAGATAATCTCTAGCAAAATTGCAAAAGAGGTATTTGAAGCGATGGCTAAAAGTGGCGAGACCCCAGAACAAATTGTCGAGAGTAGGGGGCTTAAACAAATTAGCAACCCAGATGAGATACTACCAATTATAGATGAGGTAATAGCAAAAAATCCAGACAATGTAGCTAAATTTAAGAGTGGCAACCAAAAACTATTTGGCTTCTTTGTTGGGCAAGTTTTAAAAGCTACAGGTGGCAAGGCTAACCCTAAAGTTGTAAATGAATTGGTTTCTAAAAGATTAGCTTAGGGGTTAGTTGTTAGTGTGTAGGGGTTAGGAATAAAAATGATAAAAGAGTCCACTTTAAATTTACTAAAAGATAGTAAAAATTTATTAGCCTTCTCGGCTGGTGTGGATTCTAGTGCACTCTTTTTTATACTTTTAGAGCATAATATTAACTTTGATATTGCCATAGTGAACTACGGCTTAAGGGAGCAGGCTAAGCAAGAAGTAAGCTATGCTAAAGAGCTTGCAGATAGATATAGTAAAAAGATTTTTATAGCCAATGCCCCAAAATTTAACTCTAATTTTGAGGCAAATGCAAGGGATTTTAGATATAACTTTTTTACTAAAACTATAAACGAGCACAATTACAATACTCTACTAACTGCCCACCAACTTAATGATAAATTAGAGTGGCTTCTGATGCAACTAAGTACTGGTGCAGGGGTTGTAGAGCTTAGTGGTATGCAAGAGATTAGCAACAATAAGGGCTATAAAATAGTTCGCCCACTTTTAGGATATACAAAAGAGGAATTGCTTGTATATTTAGATTCTAATAAGCACAAGTATTTTATTGATGAATCAAATAGTAATGAGAAATATAGAAGAAATCAATTTCGCCCAATATCGAATGCGTTGCTAGAGTTTGGTAAAAGCGGCTTTAATAAAAGTTTTGAAATATTAGAGTACGAAGCTAATAATTTAAAACATAGTTACAGATTACTTTTAAAAGAGAAAGAGTTAAGAGTACTTAAACTAGAAAATAGATCCATTTTACCATATGCAACAAGCTATACTTTAAAAGAGTTAGGCTACCTACTAAGTGGCAAAGAGAGAGATTTATTGAAAGTGCAAGATTCATTAGTTGCTGGCAGAAAATGGGCAGTAGAGTACTTAAATGGCTTGCTTTATATAGCTCCATATACTCAAAGCACTATTCCTAAAGATAAGAAAGAGCAGTACCGAAAAGCAAGAATTCCACCAAAAATTAGAGGCTATATATTTGAAGAAGAGATAAGTATCGCTAATTTAAGGACACCTTTAATTCCATTAAGTTAAGAGCCTTAACTCCATAAAATACCTAAAGCTCAAAGCACAAAGCCAAAAGCTTGCCACCATGTCATTCCCGTGAAAATGGGAATTCACAGTTTAAATTACCGAAAAAGTTAAATTGCAACTTATATGCAGTTAAAATTGTAGATTCCCGTTTTCACGGGAATGACGGCGATGGTAGAT
>WFYP01000186.1 GCA_015490055.1 Nitratifractor sp. | reverse complement strand
AATTCCAGCACTCCCTAATACCATACACATTACCACTATTTGATACCTAACTGCTATAGTTGGGTCCACACCAGAGAGTATCTGCCCTGTCATCATTCCAGGTAGAGATACCAATCCTACAGCTAAGAAAGAGTTTATTTGGGGAATTAATGCGCCCTTAAAAGCTACTGCCCTTGCTTCTTCGTAACTGCTGTTTTTTATCTCTTTCTCAAAACGCTCACTTGCTAGCGATATTGCATTCATAGCGTTAGCATATATCATTCCGGCAAGCGGTATAATAAACCTTGGCTGATAGAGTGGTTCTAAATCTATTACTACATATAGCACTAAAAGTAGATTTATGCTACCACCAATCAGGATAGATATAAATATTTTAAAGTATGTTTGTAAATTTCTATTTTCTACATTTCTTAATGCAATAAGTGAAGATACAAACACCATAAAAAGCACTATTAAAAGCCCAACTAAGCTATTTTGGTTATTGAATATATAGACTAAAAGATAACCAATTAAAAGCAGTTGTACTACCATTCTAACCGTTGCTAATGCTATCTCTTTAGAGTTGCCAATCCATCTATAGTAAAAGTAGCCAACTACTCCAACAGGTATTAGCATAAATATTAAGTGGGAAAATGAGATTATTTTCATTTTAAGCTAATCTTTTCACCACTATAGAGGCTTTTTTCATTCTATATTTTTCGAAACTTTCATTCCAAAAAGTTTTATACTCTAAAATCTCAAAGCCATTTTTAAAAATCTCTAAAAGCTCATCTTTTTTTAGTAAAAAATTTGGGTTTGAGTTCTTTTTTTCATTCTCTTCATCTTCGACATATGTCTCTACAACCATTACACCGCCAATTTTTAAAGCTTTTTTAGCTCTCTCTATCAACTCTCTATCTAAAAAATTGCACTTTACTATAAAATCATATCTCTCTTCGCCTAAATCGAACTCATCTAAATCGGCTAATATTGGGTTTATTTTATTATACTTAGAGCGACCTTGTAGTATATCTAACGCAAATTTAGATATATCCACAGCATCAACTTCGAAACCATTATCTTCTAAAAATAGGCTATTTCGACCTGCTCCAGATGCCAAATCTAAAGCTCTATTACCACTACACTCTTTATAGTTATTTACAACAGCTTTGCTTGGCTCTCTTGCTTCTAGCAAATCGATATTTTCGCTATACTTTTTATCCCATTTTATCTTATCTTCTACTGCCATATTAACTCTTTATCGCTTTTAATAATCTAATATGCTCTTTTTGGTAAGTTTTGCTCGAAAAGTTAGCAAAGCCCTCTTTTTTTAATATATCTTCTATATCTGTATTTATAAACTCTTCGGCTAGTGGACACTCTAAAAATTTTATACCAAATCGGTAAATAAATGGAGCTTTTTCAACATCAAATTCATTATAATCTAAAATTACAAACGCTCCACCCTTTTTTAAAATTTTATGAGCATTTTGTATAATCTTTTCTCGATTCTCTTTAGTAAAACCGTGCAGTACAAAAGAGATAAATACAAAATCGTACTTCTCTTCCTCGTTTAATGGTTCTAAAATAGATTTATCTGCCAATATGATATTTTTATACCCTTTCGTATTTTCTAAAAATTGCTCTTTCATCTCTTTGCCAATTTCGTAACCTACAATCTCGCCATCTTTTCCAATGTATGGATGCATAAGAAGTGCATTGCTACCTGTTCCTGCACCAAAATCTGCAACTTTTGCATCTTTACTTAAGCCAATATCAGCTATCGCCTTTTTTATAAATTTAGCGTACCAACCAAAAGTTATTAGATTCATCAATTTGTCGTAATATCTCGCTTCAAAACCTATAACTTCTACTTTTGAATTCTCTTGAGATAACTCTTTTTGCTTTAAGGCATATAAGCCTCTCTCTATGCACTTTAAACTAAAAGTAAATGCTGGTACTTTTTGCATATAATCTATATAGCTCTCTTTATATAATGCCATTGTTTCAGGCTCTTCTATTGCCAATACAAACCAAAATGCAGCAGCCAATACCCAGCCACTAGCCATTATTGCAGCAATATTTCCAAAAATAAGAGCCAAACCTAATGGCAACAATCCAATACCCAAATGCATAGGGTGACGCATACAAGAGTAGATACCAAAGCTAGTAAACTTATCTGGCACAAAACCACTCTTTGGCTCTTGATGTGCATATCTTTTTAGTGTTCTTCCCGCAATAGATGAGAGTGCAAATGCATAACTTGCTATAAAAATACCCACAATAGCAAGTATATATTTACATATACCCTCAATATGCCAATCACTTATCAAACCTACTAATAAAATACCAATATAAACTATTACCCAAAATAAAACTTTTGATTTCATACTATTCTCTCCTAATT
>WFYP01000185.1 GCA_015490055.1 Nitratifractor sp. | reverse complement strand
TAACTGATATCTTCCTTAGTAATGAAGATTCAAGTATTGTTTCTGAACTTAATACTTTAGTCGATAATAATGATTTTGTTACTTTTAGAAAAGAAATTTCCCAATATTTAGAAGGACAAGCAAAAAAAATAGTTAATGATATTATTAAAAAATTTCAAATTATGAAAGAATTAGATACTAGCAATAAAAAACATTTGTTTTTATCTAATATATTGAATTCTATTTTTTCAAATTTAGAACAAATTTCAAATAACTTTGAAATAAATTTTGGCAAATTAAAAATTACATATAAAGATAAAATAATCGATATAGAAGATAGAATTATATTGGATAGCGTAGGAGAAGTAATATTTGTAGAAACACCGTTAATATTAGAGTTTAAAAAATTTATGAAAAGAGAAGAAGGTAAAACACCTTATCATATAGAGTCTCTTTTAAATATTTTAGACACAGACTATTCGTTTATTGATGAAGAGCAAGATAAATTAATTAAAGATTTTACAGAAAAATCTAAAAAAATTATTGAAGGTGATATTGAAAGTAGTGGTGATTCATTTATTTTTAATAAAAAAGATGATAAAAATTACGATATAGTTAATGCATCATCAGGAACTAAAAGCATAGGACTATTACAATATCTAGTAACAAATAAAGCTCTCAAAAAAGGCTCTGTCCTCTATTGGGAAGAGCCAGAGGTTCATCTTTATCCTAGTTGGCAACTTAAAATGGTGGAACTTTTTGTAGAACTAATGAATGCAGGGGTTAAAATAGTCTTTTCTACTCATAGTCCATTTATGGCGGACTATCTTAATGCTATATCTAAAAGGAATAATTATAGAGATAGAATCTCTTTTAATGTTTTGGATGAAAAAGATGGAGTTGTTACTAATCATATTTTAAATGATGATAATTGGGATATTTTACAAAAAGAGTTAATGGATAGTTTTGAGGATATTTTGTGGCAATACCTATAAAAAACATTAAACAGGGGTGTTGTGATACTCATCTATCACTCTATAGCATCATTGATATGGATTGTTTGGACAATATTGGCTAAACTTGTGATAAAGTAATTGAATGTCAAGATAGATACTATTTAGTCGAAGAGAAGAGTATTACTCTAGCTTTTTTAGATAGTTGCTGTAGAGAGTTAAATCTAAAATTTGATGACTATAAGTATATAAATGATGGCATTCAATACCTCAAAATTAGTGAAGTTATATCTTTAATTCAACCAATGCATATTGAGGTTAAAAGAAGAATTTTATCAGACACTATTGTAAATATGATTAATACATCAGCAAAAAAGGCTACTAATACAACAGATATTTTAAATAAACGCTTTGATAGTTCAAAAACATCTAATATGCCTACTTTCTACCTCTATTGCAATAGTGGAAGAACTATTGATAGAATTATTCATAGAGTATTACTAAGTTATAAAAAGACAATGTTTATAGAGTGTTTAAAGCTAAAAGAGAAACTAGAACAAGAATGTTAGCTTATTCTATTCACCTTTAAAAGCTAATTGGCTATAATTTCGTAAAAAAGGCACTCTTTGGACATCGAAACGGCTGATTTAAATGAGCTTTTGAATAATAAAAAACGGCTTCTTACCGAGATATATTTTGAGCTTCAAGAGTATTTTGAGGCGAAGTATGGAAGCAATACTGTTGTTTTAATGGAGATTGGTTCGTTTTTTGAGGTTTATGAAGTTAATAATGAAGAGCTAAAAATTGGAAAAGCTAAAGAGGTTGCTGAGTTTTTGAATATTCAGCTAACTCGTAAGAATAAGTCGATTATCGAAAACTCTGTTAGCAACCCAATTATGGCAGGGGTTCCAAATTTTGCACTCGAGCGGTACTTAAACCGGCTTGTGCAGAGTAAGAAATATACTATTGTTCTTATTCGCCAAAAGGGTGAGCCACCTAGTGTTAAGCGTTATCTATCTAATATTATCTCTCCGGGTACTAATTTTGATTATCAGGTAGAGGCTAGCGAGAATTATCTTGTTTCGCTACTTATTGGCGAAAATCGTGGGATTTACTATGCAGGGTATAGTGCGGTAGATGTTACAACTGGTAAGTGTATAGTAAACGAAGTACACTCTACAAGAGATGATAAAACTTATGCATTAGATGAGATTTTTAACCTACTGCAAACTTACAATACATCCGAAGTTGTGCTTACCTTTGACTGCGAGCTTGATAGAGAGTTTGTCTATAACTACCTAGAGATAAAAGAGCACTATACGCATAATGAAAATAAGCAAAGACTAAAGATAAACTACCAAAACGAGCTCTTTGCTAAGATATTTAACATCAACTCGATTCTAAGCCCCATAGAGTATTTGGATTTAGAAAAACACCCCTACTCTAGCGAATCTTTAGCCTTTTTGCTTGACTTTATTATCGACCACGACCCAGCGATTATAGAGAAGCTTAACCGCCCTATTTTTCTTGGCAATAGCCACTTTGTCTATTTGGGTAATAATGCTCTTGAGCAGTTAAATATTATCTCTCGTGATAGCAATGAAATGACGCTTTTAAAGCTTATAGACTTTACCTCTACGCCGATTGGTAAGCGTGTGTTAAAAGAGCGATTGCTAAACCCAATTATCGATAAGGCAGAGTTAGAGCGTCGCTACTTTTTGATAGATAGTTTAAAAAGCAACCATAAAAAGCTAGAGGCTATTTTAAAGCAAGTTTACGACATAGAGCGAATTTTACGCCGAATAAAGCTAAAAAAGGTACACCCTTTCGAGATAAATTATCTGCACTCTTCACTATATTCTATAGAAAAAATTTACCAAGAGGTGCAAGAGTACAATCTTGATTTAGAAGATTTTAATATAGACGAAGTCTATAAATTTAGGCTAGAGTTAGAGAAGACTTTTAACTTCGATAACAGTGCAAAGTATCGACGCGAGCAGATAGATAGCAATATCTTTAATAGTGGCGTGAATGTATTTATCGACCAAACCGAAGCTGAAATTAAGGGGATAAATTACAATTTAGAGCTGGTTAAAGAGCATATAAATAGCTTTTTTGATGGCAATGAGATAGCCACCATTGGGCATTTAGAGAGCGAAGGCTTTTATATAAACTTAACCAAAAATCGCTTTAGCCAGATAGAAGATGAACTACTTAAAAGCTTTGTAACAATTAATGGCGAGCACCACTTTTTTAAAGATTTTAACTATAAGAGGCTAAAAAATAGTGTAAAGATTAGTTCGCCACTAATCGAGCAAATATCTAGCAACTACACCGCCCTGCACGCTCGCCTAATTGCCCTTGTAAAGAACACCTTTAGCGATGTTTTAACAGATTTAGAGAAGATTTACAGTGCCTTGTTAGAGAAGCTTATTGTATTTATTGGCGAGTTAGATTTTGCAATTAGTGGGGCAAAATGTGCCAAGGTTTACAACTATGTAAAGCCAGAGATTGTAGAAGAAAATACGCTCGAATTTATCGCCCTTCGCCACCCTATTATTGAGTCTCGCGAAGAGAACGGCATATATATACCAAACGATATGCTCTTAGGGCAGATACCGCAAGATTTAGAGCACAACCACATAACCCTAGAGGCGAGCGATAACAAAGAGGTTAAGGGTGTGTTACTCTATGGAATAAACAGCAGTGGTAAGAGCTCGTTTATGAAGAGTGTGGGGATTGCTGTTGTTATGGCTCAAGCTGGGCTTTTTGTGCCGTGTGCATCGATGCGTTTTAGCCTAATTGATAAACTATTTACGCGAATTGTATCGAAAGATAACCTCTACAAAGGCTTATCAACCTTTGCTATCGAGATGCTAGAGCTTAAAAATATATTTAACCGTGCAAGTGCCAATTCGCTAATTTTAGGTGACGAGATAAGCCACGGAACCGAGACATTCTCGGCTCTTTCAATCGTAAGTTCGTCTATAAAGCGACTTAGCGACATTGGTAGCTACTTTATATTCGCCACACACTTGCACCAATTAACAGAGTTAAAAGTTATAAAAGAGATAGAGAATATCATCTTTTTACACTTAGGCGTAACTTACGATGAAGCAAGCGACAAACTAATATACAACCGCAAATTCGAAATAGGAAGCGGAAGCACACTATATGGCTTAGAGTTTGCTAAAGCCCTGCATTTAGATAAAGAGTTTTTAGAAGATGCATATAAAATTAGAAAAGAGCTAACCGGCGAATTTAGCGAAGTAGAGATGCTAAAAAAGAAGCGAAGAAGCCGATACAACAAAAGCGTTTACTTAACCAAATGTGCCATCTGCAACGAAGCAGTAGAAGATGTCCACCACATAGCCCCACAAGCCAAAGACAAAGGTGGATTTATAGACCACTTCAAAACCAACCACAAATACAACCTAATCCCACTATGCTCCAAACACCACGATATGGTACACTCTGGCAAACTCATAATAAATGGCTTTGTTATGGGTGAAGATGGACTTAAGTTGCACTATGTGGAGGTGGAGTAAAAGCCTGACTAAAATATAAACAAGGGTATATATATGTTTACAAGAGTAGTAGATGATGAGATAGAGTTGGAGTTAGCAACTAAATACATTGCACAAGATATTTTTGATATTATCGATAGAAATAGAGACAATTTAAAGCAACGCTTTACTTGGCTAGGTACCGTAAAAGAGCCTACAGATACCGAAGAGTATATAAAAGAGCAGATAGAGAGAATGGCTAAAGGTAGAGCTATCTATATGGCGATTAGATATAGAGGCAAAGTTGTGGGTGTTATAGACTTTAACTCCATAAATGAGCATCTTAAAACAACAGAGATTGGCTATATTTTAGACAAAGATTTTAGAGGCAAAGGCATAATGAGGCGAGCCGTAAAAGAGCTTTGCAATATGGCATTTAACACAATGGGTATGAATAAAGTTATCATTAGATGTGCTCATAACAACCCAAAAAGTTGCAATGTAGCAAAGAGCCTTGGCTTTAAGCTAGAAGGAACTTTAAGAGAGTTCGAAGAGATAAATGGAGCTTACATAGATTTAAATATCTTCTCTATGTTAAAAAGCGAATATGAAGAGTAAAATTTTTGCCGAATTTGGCATTGGAAATGCTAGCATAGTTAGTACAGAAGTAGAGCGAGGTGAGCAAGAGAAGAGGGTGGCTAGGTTCATACTACCACCTAAAGTAGATGGTGTTTATATACGCATATGGATATATAAATTTGTTATTGCCCTCTCTACAAATCGCTTTGTTAATTGGCAAAAAAAGGGTAAAATTAGGTTTAAACTAATCTTTGGAGTAGAGGGGCATAGATGAATGAGTGTAAAGAGTTAATAGAGTTATCGAAATTAAACCATAAAAAAGATATAAAAAGAGGAACGAAGCGTTATTTAGAAAATGGGGCTCTGTTAGATGCGATAATATCCGAAGTTTACGAAGTAAAAGAGGAGATAAAAGAGAATAATGCTCCTAAACTAGAAGATGAACTATGCGATATTCTTTGGGGCTGGATGATGCTAGTAGAGAATTTAAAAGATATAGGCTTAGTAAGTTCACACGAAAAGATACTAAAAAGAGCCCTTAAAAAGTATCAAGAAAGAATAATCCCATTAGTTGGAGAAAAAGATAAAGACGAACAGATTTGGCAAGAGGTAAAAGAGAAGCAGAAGCAAGTTCTTTTAGAAGAGCTTAGGGAGATTAGTGGGTAGTTGTTAGGGGTTAGTGGATAGTGAGTCGAGCATTTGGGCAGACACATAAGTCTGCCCCTGCGAGTTGGATATTACTTGAGTGTTCTTAGTAGAAGAAAGACCTATGTGCTAGGATTTAAATAAAGTTATTGCATACTTTGCTAGTTCTCTTTTTTGTGTTCTTCTCTTAATTTTTGAGCTTCTGGTGAGAATATGTCGTTGCATGCTTCGCACTCCTCTTTTAGTATGCCTAGTTTTACTAATAGTGAGTGTAGTTGGCAACCAGCACACCAGCCTAAAACTGATTCCATCCACATAAATCCAGTACATACCCAAACAAGTGTTAATGGAATCCAATAAGTTAAATATTGCTTAGAAGTGCTTAGCAAGTGCATATGTGCAATACCATTTACAAAATAGGCAAATTTACCAGGATTAAAAAATACCCAACATAGCCCAATAAAAGTAGCACCTATTGTCCATGCATAACGCTTTGGTACAAGTGGTTTCCAAACAGGTTGCTTGTTTCTAGCTAAAAAGCTTGCAATCCAAATTGTAGGCGAAAGATAGGAAGTTTTAACAAACATACTTACTATCATTTCAAAAAATGCATATGCTAAAACCCAGCTTTGAATTGTGTAGTCGTATGTTTTTCTAATCATTTGAGCAGTATAAATTATATGTTCATCAAAATCTGTATCGAAAGTATCTTTTATTGTGTTGCCATCTACTATCCAATGGCTTCCAAAGACTGCATTATAGAGCGTGTACGATAGAAAAATAGGAATAGCCAAGAGCATACCTGCTCTTATTCTAACAGCTGTTTCGTTTATTAGTATCTCTTTTGCTTTTGGGTCTTTAAACCATAAATTTTTATACCATTTTTGCATATTATACTACCTTATTATTTTTGATAATATAATAGCATAAGTATTTTAAACAAATAAACAATCTTTAACAACTTTTTCCAAAATATCGTTATCTCTTTGCTTTAAAATAGCTAAATTTACTTCGGAGTTTATATATTCGATTAAACTCTCTGCTTCGCCTGCATCTTCTAAAAATACTCCATCCAAGCCGGTATCTTTTAATATTTGATTGAAAGTTTTTTTATTCTCTTCTTTCAACTCTTCGTCTAAATATGGGTCGTTGCTTATTCCCATCATTGGGTCGATTGTTACCATATCTACTGCTACAAAATGGTTGTAATCGTAAGTTAGAGTTAAATTACTATTTGGAAACAGCTCTTTTGCAAAGTCGATTCTCTGCGTATCCTCTCCATCTAAAGCCAACTCTACTAACACTTTTTGATAATCTTGCTTAGAATTTTTTAAGAATAAGACTCTGTATTTACTATCTAGTAACTTTTCTGTAGCACTGTTATATTTTGTAACAATTAAAGTATCGCTATCTCTAACTAAACTCTCTACTCTTGAGTAAGTATCGTTAATATAGACAAAAACAGCTACATCTTTTTGATATTTTAACTCATTTAATGTAGCTAAAATCTCTTTTTTAATCGCCTCTTTATCAATATTTTCATCTTGCTCAAACTCTGGTCTAAAAAGCTCTGGCAAATCAAAAAACTCCTCTTCATGAACAAAAAGTACCTCTAAAACTGCACGCTCATACTTAATAGCTTCTGCTAAAACCTCTTTTATATCTTTAGTCTCATTTATTAACGCTAGAGTTTTCATATTAATTCTCCTAAAGTCAGTTGTTTATAATTATACACCTTTTTATAAGATTTAGATGCTATTTAGGTTACAAATTTTT
>WFYP01000184.1 GCA_015490055.1 Nitratifractor sp. | reverse complement strand
CTATATGCATTATTTAATAGCACAAGAGGGTACTTACTGTGAATAGTTTTTAATAAAAGCTAGCCAAAGCTAACTTGAGTTAAAAACTGTTTACAGTAAGTACCCTCTTGTGCTACCCAAAGGGCAAAACAAAAAAGCAACACCTATAAAAGAAAAATTATCACTCTTAGCTTTGGCTAGGAGTGATAATTTATTTTTTCATATCTGTTACTTTTTTGATTTGTTAAATATTGTATATAGTGCGTAACTTCAGTTAATAATATGAAATCCACCATATATTAGATGGAAAAATTTAGAAAAAGAGTTAAAAAGTGAATTATTTGAAAAATATATATAAACTTTCAAGTGCACAAAATAGTTATAATTCTGCTAACAATTCTAAAAATGGCTCGCCATACCGCTCGAATTTAACTTCGCCAATACCGTGTATTTCTAGCATCTCCTCTTTATTGCTTGGCTTTTTAACACTTAACTCTTTTAGCGTTTTATCAGAGAATACTATATATGGTGGTATGCCATCTTTTTGTGATATTTCTAAGCGTAGCTCTCGAAGTTTTTCGAAAATATTTACATTGTAATCGCTGGTATCTATTTTAGCCTTGGCTTTGGCTTTCTGTTTTTTGATAGATAGTCTATCTTCATTTATATCTACTTTGTGTTTGCCTTTTAGTATTTCGATTCCGTAGTTTGTTAGGGTATATACTCTAAATTCTCCAATGCTTACAGCACCTAACTCTAAGAGTCTATCACCAATACTAAGCCATTGCGATTTACTTAAATCGGCTCCTATGCCATATACGCTTAAGTTATCGTGCCCATTTTGTAAAACTCTCTGCTCTTTGCTTCCTCTTAGTACATCTATAACATAGTGTAAACCAAAACTTTGCCCTGTTCTATAAATTGCAGATAGTAATTTTTGAGCATTTGTTGTAATATCTAAACTATTTCTATCTGGCTCTAAGCAGTTATCGCATTTGTTGCCACAAGGCTCTATATTGTCGTCGAAGTAGTTAGCTATATATTTGTGTCGGCACACTTGAGAGCTTGCAAATTTTACCATTGCATTTAGCTTATCAAAGGCGTGCTGTTTGTATGGAGTTTCGGGCAAATCTTCTAAAAACAATTTTTGTTGTACTATATCGCTTGCCCCAAATAGTAGCAGAGTTTGCGACTCTAAACCATCACGACCTGCACGACCTATCTCTTGATAAAAATTCTCTATAGTCTTTGGCATACTTTGGTGGGCTACAAAGCGAATATTGCTTTTATCTATCCCCATACCAAATGCAATGGTTGCAACTACTACTTCTAACTTATCGGCTATAAAATCTGCATAAGTTTTGTTCTTAACTTCGCTACTAAGCCCAGCGTGATAAGGCTTTGCCTCTATTCCTTTACTTTGTAGATATGCTGCTATACTCTCGGTGGATTTGCGAGAGAGTGTATATACAATTCCACTCTCACCATTAAAACTTTTAATAAATTCTAGCAGTTGAGCTTTGCCATCTTTTAAGCGATTTTGTACTCGTATAGTTAAGTTTTTGCGAAATAGTTTGCCTCTTACAATTTTTGGGTTGTTTAATCTTAAAGCTTTTACTATATCGCTCTCGACAGCTTTTGTTGCTGTTGCTGTAAATGCTGCTATTGGTGTGTTTGGAAAGTTTTGCTTTAGCAGTGATAGTTTACGGTAATCCTCTCTAAACTCATGCCCCCATTCACTTACGCAGTGTGCTTCGTCTATTACAAAAAAGTTTATATCTAAGTTGTGTAGCAGTTGCAAAAAGTATTCGTTTTGTAGTCTCTCTGGGGCAACATATAGAAGTTTTATCTCTTTGTTGTATAGTTGATTCTCGATTTCTCTAATTTCTTCTAGGTTTTGCATAGAGCTTACCATTGAGGCACTAATACCATTGGCTCTAAGTGCAACTACTTGGTCGTGCATTAATGCAAGTAGTGGAGATACTACAACAGTAACCCCACCCATAAGCATAGTAGGTAGTTGATAACATAGCGATTTACCACCACCAGTTGGCAAAATCATAAGAACATCTTGCTTTGATAGTATAGAGTCTATAACTTCTTCTTGAAGCTCTCGAAATTCACTATGCCCAAAGTACTTTTTTAAAAGCTCTTTTTTTTGCATACTTAACGCCAAAATCTATTTAGTATATAATTTTTAATATTTCGATACTTAACTTTAATATAAATTTTTACTCTATGAATTAACTCTTTTGTGTAGTTGTAAACATAGGTACTCTTAATCCAATCTATTAGTAGCATTAGCTTTTCATAAAGGTAAGCTACAAATTTAAAAGAGAGTAAAAGTTTTTTTTGTGTATTAAATACCCAAAATGCAAATGCTGCAATTAGTAACTTAAGTGCATATACAACAATAGCCAGTATAGGGTAACCTTTTAGTGCAATAATTGGTGTTAATACGCCTAAACCTTCACCAATTATAAGGGATACTACAAATACTAAAAGTACAACATATTTATTTGTTTTGCTAAGTAGTTGCTCTAATTTTTCAAAAGGTTTAAGATACTTAATATACCTAAATATAGGTTTAGCAAAACGCTCCCATACTAACTCTTCAAGAGTAACATATATAAGTATAAGTGTAATTTGTAATAAAAAAAGAAGTTTTTTTAAAAGATTTTTTATAATTTCCATGAAGATTGTGGGCAAAAGCCCAAAAAATTACTTTCTACGAAGCTCTTTAATTCTTGCTGCTTTACCTCTAAGCTCTCTAAGATAGAATAGTTTAGCTCTTCTTACTCTACCTCTTCTAAGAACTTCGATACCTTCGATACTATCAGAGTATAGTGGGAAAATTCTCTCTACACCAACATTATTAGCACCAATTTTTCTAACAATAAATGTTTTACCAGTACCTTCACCACGAATAGCTATACAAATACCTTCGTAATTTTGAACTCTCTCTTTATTACCCTCTTTAATTCTAACAGCAACTCTTACTGTATCACCTGCTCTAAATTGAGGAACCTCTTTGTTCTCTAATTGTGCTTTCTCAAAGTTCTCGATATACTTATTTCTCATGCTCTGCCTTTACCTTGCTATAAATGTCTGGTCTAAAGTACTTTGTTTTAAATAAAGATAACTTTAGTTTAATGGTCGCAATTTTACTGTGATTACCCTTTAACAACTCTGAAATCACACTCTTTTCTTCATAAAAATTGGGTTTTGTAAAGGTTGGTGCTTCCAAAAGCGAATTTTCAAAGCTCTCTTCTATTAAAGAGTCGCTATTTCCGAGTACTCCCTCGATATTTCGGCTTATTGCATCACACATTACCATTGCACCCAATTCTCCACCTGTAAGTATATAATCGCCTATACTAAAAACTTCGTCGGCATAAGTTTCGATAAGTCGTTCATCAAAACCTTCGTAACGACCACATACAAAAGTTACGCTCTTCTCTTTTGCTAATCGTTTTGCATCTACCTGCTTAAAAGGTTTTGCAACTGGGGTTAAAAATACAATTTTGCTATTTTTATCTTTTTGTTTAATATCTTTAATAGTGTCGCTTAATGGCTGAATTGTCATAACCATTCCTGCCCCACCACTAATGCGAGCATCATCAACTTTTAAGTGTCTATTTTTAGAGTAATCTCTTGGGTTGTAGAATTTTAAATCTATTAAATTTTTATCGACTGCTCTTTTTAAAATAGAGTCGCTAAAGTAGCCCTCTATAATATTAGGAAAGAGTGTAACGAAGTTAAAACGCATTAACTAGCCTCTAAAATATCTTTAGAGTTAATTGTCTCTATCTCTTTTTTTTCTGTATCAACATCTTTTATAAATTGTTGAATATAAGGAATTAAAAAGCTTTTAGCAAAGCCTGCTTCTACCAATTTAGTATCTGTATCTACTAGCAAGTAATCGCCTTGTGGCAGACGCTGAATATCTTTAACAACACCTAAAGATTCTCCATCTTCTACAACAGACGAACCTATTAAATCAAACCAAAAATACTGCCCCTTATCTAATGTGCAAAACTCTCTTGTTTCATCTTCGCTAGAATATATTTTAGTATTTACAATTCGTTTTGCATCTTCTGGGTTATCTATTCCAACAATTTTTATAAGCCCTCGTTTTGGGTTATAGTTTTCTATCTCTAAATCGCCTCTATCAGTAGATAGTACACGACCGTTTACAAATTGCTTAGGAAAGTCTGTATGTAGATTTAGTTTAAGTTCGCCTCTTAGTCCAACAGTCCGACCAAACTGTGCGACTAAAAAGCTTTTTTTTGTTTTACTCATTCTCTGTAGGTTTTACACTAACTTTATAACTAGGTCCGCCCTTTGGCTTACAACCAGAAATAATAGTTTTGATAGAACTTATCATTCTACCATCTTTACCGATAACTTTGCCTATATCTTCAGGGCTTACATAAAGTATAAGCTCTGTCAAGTTTTCATCGATAACATTAGACTCTATGCTAATAGCCTCTGGATGCTTTGCAATAAGCTTAACATACTCTACGATGAAATCTTGAACCATATGCTACTACTTACCTGTGATTTTCTTAACTCTTGGGCTCATTTGTGCACCAACGCTAATCCAATAGTTAAGTCTCTCTTCGTCAATTTTAGTCTCTTTGTTTGCAGATACTGGGTTGTGGTAACCAATTGATTCAATCCAACCACCATCTCTTCTTTTTCTGCTATCTGTTACAACGATTCTGTAAAATGGCTTCTTTTTTCTACCCATTCTTGTTAATCTAATTACTGTCATCTCTTTTAATCCTTGGGATATTTTTATATTAGACATTTGTCAATGCCCTTTTGGTGGCGAATATTAACATAATTTTTTTAAAATATATATTAAACCTAACTTTTATTAGAAATTAATGCTAATATAATAACAAAATTTCACTAAAACTTGAGTTTACTAGCTAAAACTTAGGTTATAAAGGTTAAAAATGATTGCAAATACAGATAATTTAGATAGTAATGAGATATACAAACTAATCTCAAACATTGTAGTTCCTCGCCCAATTGCATGGGTTAGTACACTCTCGCAAGAGGCTATTTTAAATATTGCTCCATTTAGCTACTTTATTCCACTATCTTCATCTCCGGCAACTCTGCTTATCTCTATTGGGCACAAGAGTGATGGCTCCGCAAAAGATACATTAAAAAATTTAAGAGAGAGTAAAAAGTGTTCAATAGTAATTGCTTCGCCAAGTGATGTTAAAGATGTAGAGATAAGTGCTATGCCATTGGAGTTTAACGAAAGTGAGTTTGAGAAATTTAATATTGAGACAAAAGAGATATTAAAAGACTACCCAGCAGTACCAAAAAGTGCCAATGTTGTAATATTTGCTGACTATCTAAAAGAAGTAGAGCTAGATGGATCAAAAACTATACCTGTAATTATAGAGGTAAAGTCTATATATGTAGATGATAAATTATATAATAATGGAAAAATAGAAATAGACCCACTAGCAAGAGTAGGTGCTGGATATTTTGCTTTGGGTGAAGCATTAGAGAAGAATTAACGCAAAATTTAAACTTAAAGACACCTCGATTGCCATTAAGTTAAGGAATTTACTGCTATAAATTATAATAAATTTAAAGCTTACAATCGCCGTCATTCTGAACGGATGTGAAGAATCTAACTTAAAAAGTCGAGATAAACTATTAGCTTTACAGTCGTTTAAACTAGATTCTTCGCATCCGCTCAGAATGACGGCTAAGGCATAGTTTTACATCATATCATTTTACCGATATAAAATCCTTATACGATGGCAATAAAGGACTCCTATAATAATAAGAGTCCTTAATTCATTATAGATTCTAAACCATCGAAAATAAACCATAAACTTTAACCAATAAGGCTATTTCATCAACCCAGGAGGAATACCGCCACCTCCGCCTTGCATTTGCTTCATAATATCTTGCATCTGTTTCATTCCGCCTTTGCCAGATAGTTTTTTAGCCATCTTAGCAGCATTTTTAAACTGCTTTAATACACGGTTTACTTGCATTTGGTCAAGCCCGGCACCCGCTGCAATTCTTCTTTTTCTTGAATTATTAAGCAAATCTGGATTTTCACGCTCTTTTGGTGTCATAGAGCTAATCATCGCTTTAATTTGCTTCATCTCTTTAGAGTTTTCTAAATCCATATCGCCAATTTGTTTAGCTATACCGCTCATACCTGGAATCATACTCATAAGAGATTTCATAGAACCTAACTTTTTCATCTGATCCATTTGAGCTAAAAAGTCGTTAAAGTTAAATTGACCCTTTTTAATCTTTTTGGTCATTTTTTTAGCACTCTTCTCATCTATCACAGCGGTAGTTTTTTCGATTAAACTCTCTAAATCTCCAGCTCCCATTAGACGGCTTACAATTCTATCTGGAATAAAGGCTTCTAAATCTGGCATCTTCTCGCCACTACCAATAAATCTAAGTGGTACACCAACTTGATGAGCAACACCTAAAGCAACACCACCTTTACTATCAGCATCGAATTTACTTAGTACAACACCTGTAATTCCAATTTTCTCTTTAAAAGTTGCTGCTGTTCTTACAGCATCTACACCAGTCATTGCATCTGCAACATAGAATATCTCATCTGGATTTGCAATTTTTTTAATTTTTGCTAACTCATCCATAAGCTCTTCATCTATTGCTAGTCGTCCTGCTGTATCAATTATAAGTACATCATAAAGCCCATCTTCTGCTTTTTGTAGAGCCTCTTTTACAATATCTTCTGGCGAAGCATTCTCATCAGCTATCAAATCTACACCAATTTGCTCTGTAATTTGGCGTAACTGCTCAACCGCAGCCAAACGCTGTAAATCGGCAGCTGCAATAAGTACTTTTTTCTTCTTTTGCTCTTTTAACATATATGCAAATTTACCAGTAGTTGTTGTTTTACCACTACCCTGCAAACCAGTCATAAGCACTACTGTTGGTGGCTTTGGAGCAAATACAAAGCCTTGGTTACCTTGTGCTGTTAAAATATCTTTTAAGTGTGTTGCTAAAGCATTTAAAAAGTTATCTTTACCTACACCTTTTGATTTTACATCTCTTTCGACATTTGCAAGTAACTCTTTTACAACTTTATGGTGCACATCTGCTTTTAATAGAGCTTTTTTTAACTCTGTTAATGCTTTTTTTAATGCCTTTTCATCATCATGAAATCTTATTTTTCCAATGGCGCTTTTAAAACTCTCTGTTAGAGTATCAAACATATACTATTCCTCTTCTCTAATTTTATTGTTAAAATATTACAATATATTGTTTAAATTTAGCTAATTATCACACTTATCTTTACTATCTATATCCCCTGTAAGTCCAGGCATAGCCATAAATCCATTTATAGATTTTTGTATATCTGCTGGATAAACAACAACTTTAGCATTATCAGAAGATGATAGATTTTTCATAGAATGAATATAGCTTACAGATGTTAAAAACTCTAAAATCTTGTTATCATCCATATCGGGCATAGACTCTTTTATTATATCAATTTCATGTCTTAAAGCTTCTGCTTCATATTCAGCCGCTATTTTTTTACCCTCTGCCTTTTTAATTAAAGCTTTTTTATCTGCTTCTGCCCTTAATAGTTTAGCCTTACTATCTTTTTCTGCTTCTATCTCTTTTTCCATAGATAGTTTTATACTATCTGGCAATTTTACATTCTCTATGTGAACTTGCAAAACCTCTAAACCCCAACGGCTAGTATCCTCTTTCATCTTCTCTTTAATCTCTTTAGATATTTTATCAATATTTTTCTGTATATCAATTAAATCCATACTACCCATAATATTTAATGCCGCAGTTTCAACTAAATTTGTAGTAGATTTCATATAATCATCTATATCCATTACAGCTTTTAATACATCTACTATTTTAATAGATGCAATCATATCAATACCAATACTTATATTATCTTTTGTTACAATTTCTTGCTCTGGTGGGTCAATAGTAATCTCTTTTAAACTAACTTTTTTAACCACAACATCTCTTATAGGCATTACCCACCTAAAACCTTCTAATAGAATTCTATCTTTCCCAAGTCTATTATCTACAACTACGGC
>WFYP01000183.1 GCA_015490055.1 Nitratifractor sp. | reverse complement strand
GATGGGTACTCTTTTGACCATCTAACGTGAAGTACCTTACCTTTAAAATGGAATGTCTTAATAACCTTTAGAGTTTTTGTATCTATGATTTGAATATAAGGAAAATCTTTACCACTAAACGTAACGGCTATATATTTTTGGTCTGGACTTAAAGAGGTAAATACAGGTAGTCCTTGTACCTCTATATTTTTTAAGAAGTTAAACTTTTTATCGTAAACCATCACTTGATTGTTTCCAACAGCAGGTATAAATGTCTTGTCGTGGCTTAATGACCAAAATCCAAAATGTGGTATTTTAAGTACAGGTTTATTACCATCTCCTGTTACTGGAATGAGTTTATAACTCATTTTATCTAAGTTAATAACACCAAATCCTTTGGTTAAAAAGAAACCTACAATATAAGTTTTTCCTTGTATCATTGCATCAAATGGCATCTTACCAACATCAAACTCTTTTTCTAGCTTAAATTTAGGTGTTGCTTTTGTAGGGTTCATATCTTTATAGATACTTACTTTATCGTTGTCCATCTGTGCAAAAATAAGTTTGTCATCATAGATTTTAATACCTACATTTTTAGAACCTGTTTTTATCTTTTGAAGAGGTTTTAAATTTCTATCTAAAATATCAACACTCTTATCATCATAATTTGCAACAGCTACATAGTTTTTACCAATAACAAAGCCAATAGCAGATTTACTTGTTTTGTATTCTGCCTCTACCTTTTCACTCTTTGGGTCAAACTTTACAATATATCCATCACGACTAATTAAATAGCCATCATCACCATCAAATTTAATAACACCATGGTTCATATTGTGCATATTTTTCATGTGTCTTTTAGTTAAGCCATCTTCTATAATAGCTACTGATTGTGACTCTCTCTCTACTACAAAATACTTCTCTTTAGCACTAAGCGTAGTAGTTGTAAAAAGTGAAGCTATAAATAGCACTGTTAATGAAAATCTCATATTTATCCTTTTTATAATTTTGATAATATCATACTCTTTATTAGCATTGGTTTTAATAAACTTTTATCTTCTAACTCTATGGCTTTTGTACAATCACTTTTTGCTAATTGAACATATAGAGATATTACTACTTTATCCCCTTTTATCAAAGTAGGTATAGTGTAAGTTAAAGTTTTACTCTCTTTTGCATTTAAGTTATTGACACTACCCTGCGTTGCTGTAGCTGGTACTATAATTTTTTTACCATCTCTTTTAAAACTATATGCAAAATAGGCTTTTTTATCTTCGCTTGGACTTTTTTTATAATTACTCCAAACGGTTTTATCTTTTTGTTTTACTTCTATTCTTAAAAATTTTGCTCTTGCAGGTTGTATAATTAAAGGGTGTGCCATTTTATTTGTTAAGATTACTTTTAACACTTTACCTTCAATAGTTGCATTAATATCTACACCTTTTTTTCTAAACTCTTTATCGTGAATACCTAAAAACTTATGACTAGCATGGTGTCCACGAGAGTGTTTATCCATCTTTTCTGCTCCACCCTCAACTTCTGGCATATGACACTCTATACACTTGATACTATTTTGGTTATTACGCATTGCTCTAAAAATAGTGACATTATTATCATTAAGTTTATGTGAATGACAACCCATACAGACCTTTTGACCATAAATTGGATTTTTACTTGACGAGTGTTTATCACTATCATCAGGGTTAAGCAATCTTCCATAAAGAGTGGATTTAAAGTTTTCAGCTTGTCGTGCTTTTACATTAATATTATGTTTATGAGCTTTTTTTACATAGGCGATAGTATGGCAGAAATAGCAAGAGATGGCATCTGTATGCGTTTTATTGTTTTTATTAGGTCGAGCTTTACCCTCAATTAAATCTTTTAAATTATCTGCCATTGGCATGTGACAAGTAGCACATGCATACTTCTTTGGGTCTGCTTTATTGGCTACTTTTCGATGAAGTTCATCATTAAAATACCCTTTTGAGTGTGCTGATGTTTTATACTCTTCATATATTTTTTCATGGCACTCATTACAGGAGTGATTGTCTAAATATTTAGATTTAGCGTAAATAAGAGATGAAAAAAGTAAGAGAGAAAAAAGAAATTGTTTCACAATAGACTCCTGAAAATTTATAACGATTAGCGAAACCTACCTTCTAAGAGGAGGTATATATCAAAAAAAGATAGGCTCCATTAATAGTTATAGTTTGGGTGTAAACACCAATGCCAATGAAATAAGGAATTAAAACTTGGAATTCGTAGGTTCGATTTCATCGAACGTTAAAACCAAATACCAAAAACAGAATGATACTTATGGAAATTGAATTTTAATATCACGTT
>WFYP01000182.1 GCA_015490055.1 Nitratifractor sp. | reverse complement strand
ATGTTAGATAAAGTAAAAGATATTTTAGAAGAGCATAATGAAGATGAATATAAAGCATTTAGAGCATTATACTCTCTTAAAAAAAGTAAATATAACTACAAAACTAGCGATGTAATTACAATAGATAATATTTGTAAATGAAGCTAAATTTCTCAAAACCGTTATATTTTTTAGCCCCTCTTGCGGGCTTAACTGACCTACCTTTTAGAAGTGTTGTTAAAAAATTTGGTGTAGATGTAACTGTGAGTGAAATGATAAGCTCTAACGCTTTAGCTTACGGTAGTAAGAAAACAGAAAAAATGTTAGAAAAATCTATACTTGAAGAGCCATATTCTATTCAGATAGCAGGAAGTGATACAGAGATAATAAAAAGAGCTGTAGATATTATAAACGAGCAAGATGGCGTAGATATTATAGACTTAAATTGTGGTTGTCCTGTACCAAAAGTTGTAAACAATCTGCAAGGTAGTGCTTTGCTAAGTGATTTAAAGAAAATGGGTAAAGCAATAGAAACTATAAAAAACTACTCTACAAAAGATTATACATCTGTTAAAATACGCTTAGGCTTTGCCGAGAAAAACCACTTGGATATTGCAAAAGTTTGTGAAGATAACGGAGCTGATTTTATAGCAGTACACGGCAGAACCAGACAAGGTAAATTTAAAGCCCCTGTAGATTACGACGCAATAGCCGAAATAAAACAAGCTGTAAATATACCAGTAATTGCAAATGGAGATATAGACTCTCGTGATAAAGCAAATTGGGTGTTAGAGCGTACAAAATGTGATGGCATTATGATAGGCAGGGGAGCAGTAGGCAAACCTTGGATTTTTAAAGAGATAAAAGATAATTTAGACCATACTTCTAAAGAATTAATAGCAAAAGTAGTGTTAGAGCATTTTGACCAAATGATAAACTTCTATGGAGATTACGGCGTAATACTATTTAGAAAACATTTACACACTTACTCTAAATATGGATACAAAAACGCTGCTGGTTTTAGAGATATTGTAAATAGAGTTACCGATGTTAAAGAGAGTAGAGAGATTATAGAGAATTTCTTTAATTCTTAATAGCTATAAATTAGAGGGTACCTCCATTGCAATTAAGTTAAGGATTTTACATCCATTTTTTGGCTTTAAGCTAAAAGCTTAAAGCTAACCACTTCGTCACTCCCACAGAAGTGGGAGTCGACAATTTTAACTGCCTAAAAGTAGAAAAAGTGCTTTTTCGGCAATTTAAACTGTGGATTCCCGTTTCCACGGGAATGACATGGTGGCAAGCTTTTGGCTTTGTGCTTTAAGCTTTGTGCATTTTATGGAGTTAAAACTCTTAACTTAATGGCAATAGAGGTACCCTTAAATATCTTTTTTAATTCTGCTTAGACTCTGAGGGGTAATACCAAGGATTGTTGCAAATTGGTAATCTGGTAGCACCTTTTCATAGACAGGTGCTATCTCTTTTATAAGTAGATATTTCTCTTTTGCGGTTAGCCGTTTCATCATCTGTACTCTTTGAAACATTGTTACTAGTTGAAAGTCTGATATCTTTTTAGCTAAGCTCATCCACTTTAGCCCACTTTCGTATAGTTTATCTAACTCTCTAAAGTCTGCTTCGTATACTGTGCAATCCTCTAATGCTTCGGCAAAAAACATACTTTCGCTTTTTGTTAAGTACGATACATAGTCTGCACAAAAAACATCTATTTTAAAGTCGTCTTTATTGTAATTTAGTGCTATTGTAAAATCTTTGCCGTCAGTACTAAGGCTATATATTCTTATAATTCCGCTAGAGATGTAGTGTAGCTTATAGCAAACCTCTCCTGCTCTAAATAGTTCGTCGCCTTTTTTGTACTGTTTTTTAGTAAAGAGCTTAGTAACCATTTGCCACTCAGTATCGTTAATGTCTATCATACTCTCAATATATGTTCGTAAATATTCCATACAGAATCTTACCATATGTGAATGACAAAAAAGATAAAATAGTTTACAATGCACCCAAAAAAGGAAATCATTGTGATAGAAAGAATAGACCATATTATCATCCACACGCCAGACCTGGGATTTGCAGTTTAAGCACTCTTTAAGTCCTCCTTACTATCCCACTTTTGTTCCGTTTTTTTTAAGCTATAAAGCTCCTTTCTTTGGGCTTGTATTGTAGTTCCTATTTTCTCTTTACTCCATTTATCAATCATCTTATTTGTAACCTTTTCTAATGCTTCTTTAACGACAGTTGGTCTGTTTTTAGAGACCATTGCACCAACTGAAAGTATCAAGTTAGTAAAACTACTTTTAGACTGCTCTTTTTCTAAAAATTTTAATTTTCCAAATAGTGACTCTATAAGTTGGCTACTATGCAATAATCTTTCTCCTTCATTGCAAACTTCTTGTTGCTCCTTTATAAAACTAAGAATTTGAGTAGCTAATCCTCTTGCTTTATCAGTTTTTAACTTTCGTAACTTTTCTCCATGTAACTCATGAAATTTTTCATAGCTATTGTTTTGTAGGTTATGTATATTCATAAATCGTTCAATCAATTGAAAAACCGTTACCATTTCACTCCAAGCCTCTATACTTTTTTCAAATTTTGCAATATCGACGATAATACTCTCTAATTTTATCTCATCTTCTGTTTTTAATTTAGTTTTTTGCAGATTTTCATATTTTATTAATATTTAATTTCCCCATCGAACCAAATCTTCTATATTCATATATCTTGCTTTCTCTTTCTGTTTTGGTGGTCTATATCCTGCCATTGCTGTATTTTGTAGCTTTCTGACTATACTGTTAGCAAATCTTTTAAATTCACTCCACTCATCATTTGATTCTAATATCTTTTTTATAATAAGTGCAATCTTATGTTTTAAATCATAAACAGATTTTGTTTCAGGAGATTCCTCTTGAAACTTTTTTACTCCTAGTTTTATATCACTTCCCATATCTGAAACTATAGTTTTTGGAGTACCTGTCTTTTTTGATGCCTCTTTTATCTGTGCATATACTATCTCTCCTGTTGATTTCTCAACTGGTTGTAGGTCTATAATCTCTGTATCTTCATACTTTAAAGCTCTTTTGTTTGGTAAATCTTTTGCTCTTATTCCGATTATCAATAATAGTTTCTCTTTTCCTATTTGGATTGAGTGGTCTATTATATATATCCAATCATTGGCTATTTCTTGTGTCTTTGTTAGATTGTAATATCCAAGCTTTAACATCCACGATTTACCTGAATTGATTGATGGTGTTCTTTTGAGGTTGTACATTAGTGGAAGAATTTTTGAGGCCGAATTCATACTTAAAGAGTATGACAGTACCAACTCTATGTATCTTTTTATTACTTCTAGTGGATAAGTATAGTTTATTGGTTTTATTATCTCCTTTTTAATCTTTTTGGAAACTATTTTTTTTAACTTCTGATGAGTCTATACTTAACTCTAGCTCTTTTAACTTATTCTCTGCTTTTATTGCCCTATCTTTCCAATCTTCTTTTCTTTGCTTCAAATCATTTATTTGATTTTTTGCTCTCTTTAACTCTTTCTTTTTTTCAAAATATTTCTCTTTCCATTTATCTCTACTCTTTTCAAAAAATTTTACTAACTTTTTTAATGGGCTTTTGTATTCTTTCTCTTGCATTGCTTATACCTTTTAGGGGAATAAAAATGAACTCTATTTTTATTACTTTTTAGCTGATAGTTGGCTTAAACTGCAAATCCCACGTCTGACCCCTATTTTAAT
>WFYP01000181.1 GCA_015490055.1 Nitratifractor sp. | reverse complement strand
CTATGAGAGAATTATTAGCAAATAGTTAAAACACTTGGCCACCTATGCTACAATGTCACTACGAATATTTTTTAGAAATCTACTGGCCAAGTGTTGACGCTTCTAGGTGGCCAAGTGTGCGCTTCTCTACAATCAACAACATTATAAAGTTGTCTTAGTATTACCTTTTGTTTAGCTCCCATTGTTGACTTGTCACTTAATAACGGAAAATCAATTTCTAAAACTCTATCCAAAATATTTTTATGGATTGGTACTTTTCTTTTCCCATTTTTTGATTTTGATTTTTTAATATTGAAATAATATATATCTGTATCTTTGTCTTTAATTATATCTTCTTGTTGAAGATTACATATCTCACTTACTCGCATTCCAGTATAAGTTGCGATAGAGAATATATCTTTAAATTCTTGTGGAAAATCATGATTAAGTATCTCTAATATCTCTTTATTAGTATAGTTCTCTCTTATATATTCTTCTTCGGGAAGCTTTTCAATACCCGTTATATTATTTTCTTTTATCAATTTTCTTGATACTGCCCAATCTAAAAAGTTGTTAATATATTTAATATGTCCATTCACTGATTTATTTTTAAGCTCATATTCTTCAATAAGTGTATTAACAAAATCCTCATAATCTTCTAATTCTATTTGCTCAACAGGTGTTATATTAAAAAACTCTTTAAGCTTATTAAAAACACTTGCCCATGCCTTATATGAACTTTGACCAACTTTCTTTTTACTGACCTCTTTTTTATATGCAATAAATTTACCTTCAAGCTCTGCCCACCTCATTCTATTTTCAGGAATAATTTTCTGTTCTAATTTTTTTACAATTCGATTAACTTCTCTATATTTCTCTAAATCCAAGAACTCCTTATGCAACTCAATAGTATCTTGTTTGCGTTTTTGAAACTCTTCTTCTGTATCGTATTCAAAAATATATTCATAGTCCCCAAATTTTAAAGTATACACGAACTCCTCCTCTGTCAAATAATTAAATAGCTTCCTACGGTGTAGGGCTACTTTTAAATCTTTCGTTCGTAATGATAAGCGATAGAGTCTTTTATTTACCTTTCGGCGATAGTAGTATGTTTTATTTACACGATATAATCGTTTTGAAGTAGCATAGTTTTTTGACAAAGTATCATAGCTTAAGATTGTCTTATCTGCTATATTGCTTGAAGTGCCTATTTTAGGTCTTTCTATGAGGGTCTCGCTATCATGGTGGACAGCTAGGGATTACAAGCTTATTTAAAATAGGGGTATATAAATGACTAAGTAAAATTAAGCCCCTAAATCAGCCCCTAAAAATCAAAGTGACTCTGTTTTTAAAAGCTTTTGATTTTGTAAGTATATTATAGCTTTTTACTGTTACCTATTTAATTATTTTCAATTTCATTGGCGATAAAAAAGAGACTAGGGGTCGATTAACAAATACTCCTTTCTCATAGTTTCAAGATATACCCTCCATCATAAGCACGAATACTTTAGAACTGCATAAAATTATCTTTAAAAGATTTATGCTCTTTTTCGTAGTCTATTTCATTATATAAAATCTTCTCTATAACTTCACTAATAGATATTTTATATCTTTTCGCAATATCTTCAAGAGTGCCTATTGTTTTATTTTTCATTGTAGGCTTTTGTATTCTGCTCTTCATTTCCCAAAATTCAAGAGTGATTTTTTCTTCTGTCATTTTTAACCTCTTTTTTAACCTTTTTTACTTATTGGTTAAATACCCCATAGGGGTATTATGAAAAGTCCGCGTTTAAGTATTTGATTATCGTGTCTTTTGTGTCTTACCTGACCCTACTAATTGTCGGTATAGTCGCTAATTGTTCGACCTCTTAAAAGGGTGTCGGTTGAAATGACTCCCTTTATTAGTAACTAAAGTTATGCCCTAAGTAGTATTTAATTTTAAGTCTATCTTTTACTTTTTCATTCTTCCATATACTCTTAGTCTTAGCTCTCTAACTTCTTTAGAAAAAGCTTTATTTTGAGCTATCATATCGCCGTAACTTGTTCGAGTAGATACACCATTGCTAAGCATCTCTTCAAGGTCGTTTATCCTTTTCTCATACCACTCTGTGCTATCTTTTTGTTTTAATGCACTCTTCAAGTCCTTTAATGCTGTCTCGGCTTCATGAGCTCTTGTTCTGTTTAAATCAGCACTTACTCTAAGCCTTACTAATCTCTCTTCCATATCTTGAAACTTTCTTTCATACTTTGCTAATTTTTTATAAGCTTTTTTTAGTTCTTTTTTCATCTTTGCTCCTCTATTAGTATTTATCGCTAATTTACTCACTTCTTTATATCCTCCTTTTTGATTTGATTAATAACTGCTTCAAGCAGTATTAGTTTATATTTCATTGTTAAGTAGCTCACTATTTAACCCCTTGCTCTTTTATCTCTTGGGCTATCTCTATGATGGCATTTCTCATTTGGTACTCTTCGCTTACTTGTGTTCGTATCTGCTCAAATAAATCAAAGTAATATCTATCTTCTATAAGTAGAATTGCTTTTGCTGTCTCGTATGTAATGGAAATTTTCATTTACTATCTCTCATAAAATCGCCCATATACTCAATACTAGGTTTTAGAGCTTCTATTTCCTCAATACCTTGCTTCATAGCTACTTGTAAAGCTTTAAAAGCATAACTATCCCATTCATTAGTGCCAGTACTAGTAAAAAATTCTAATGCCTCTAATAGATTATGGACACCTTTAAAAACATCCAACTTCTCATTTATACAGTCACTATTTACAAACTTATTGAAATCTATTTGCTTACTCATTTTAAGCCTCTTTCACTGTTAAATTATAATATACACTACTTTTATCGTTTTTTTCTAATCTTATTTTTATTTGCTCTATCGTTTCGATATAATTCATTTTGTAAATTCCTATTGGGTTTATCTCAGCTCGTTCTTGGTCGGGTGGGCTGTGTTCTATCTGTCTTTCAACAACTCATTAACCTTTGCTTCTATACTATTAGATTGAAGTTCTATATCTTCTAAAAGCTGTTCTGCTTTATAACTCCATTTCAAACGATTATAGAGTTTAGGTCGTTCTTTTTTCCAATTTGCTAATGTTCTTAGTTTTATATTTAAGTTTTCAGCAATTTGTGTATCTGTCAATTTTAGCTCTCCTTTTGTTTGATTATGTAATTATTGCATAATATATAGAATAAAGTCAAGTTATTATGTAATATAGTGCTTAAGGTTACAAAGTGGTTAACATAATGCACATTCTATTGAATAAAACCTTAAAACCCCTATTTATAGGTGTTTACTGTATGGTTATATCAAAGAGTTACTTAAGTTTAAGTTTTGGAAGCTTAAACGGGGTGTTTTCGCTTAAGGTTCGAGTGGAAAATGCTCTTTTAACCCTCTAAACTTAATTAAGTTTCAGGGCATTCTGCAAACCTTAAACACTTTTTTAATAGTTTTCTCTAGTACATATAATGACTATTATTATTATAATTTGCACTATTTTAAACTTAAAGCAAAAAAGAGGTTTTGAGTGAAGCCCTTTAAGCTTTAAGATTAGCACCGTAACCCGACCCTATAAAATCGGTTTTTGTTCAAACTTATTAGTGGTGTCGATAAACAACAGCTGATTATACCTAGAGATTAAACCCGCCCCCGCCTTGTTTATGTTAAAGTTGTCAGTAATTGCCACCTTTTCACAACTTTTTTAAGTTTCGCACCTTGTTTATGGTGTAAATTGTATATTTTTCTGCAATAAAATAGAACTGTAACCCTGCACTGTAACCTAGCATATTTAAAACATATCAAAAAAGCCCTAACCATTGAGGTTTTAGAGGCTTATTTGTTCATAACCTAGAGCCATACACAAGCTTAAGAGCTTATAATAAAGCTTTTCGTACCGTATAATGTCTTATTAACTTCTTCTTCTATGATGGGATGAGTTCTCTCCATTGTCAAGTATTGCTTAATAGTGTTTGGGTTTGTATGTCCTAATACACTGCTTATATAACTGCTACTTACTCCTCTTGAGTGCAAATTACTTGCTAGTAAGTTTCGCATACTATGAAATGTATAATCACCCCATTTTGAAGAATATCTAATAATCTCTATTTGCTTTTGAATATTTGTATATCTTTTATTATTACTTCCATTCTTAAATATTAACCCTCTTTTTATTCCTTGTATTCTTTGAAGTGCTTGTATTATTTCATCAGGTAGAGAAAATACAAAAGATATTTTTATCTTAGAGTTGTTACTTGGTATAGTGTACTGCTCGTTTACAAAGTCTATATGCTTCCACTCCATTTTTAAAACCTCTGTTTTTCTTCGCCCATATAATCCAAATAAGAAAATACATAGCATTGCAGGGTTATCTTTAAACTCTGTTGTAATTGCTTTATGTACTGCTATAAACTTGCTTTGTGCATTTGTAACTAATGTCTTTTGGTGTAGTGCATTTACCTTGATATTATGTCTTATCTCTAAAGGTAAATTTTTTATTATCTTCTCTTCTTTTGCATATCTTAAAACAGATTTTATAATATCCATAATAGCTTTTTTACTTGCGGGGGGCTTTGTCTCTTGCATTAATCATTATCTCATCTATATCATACACCCGTATATCTCTTAGATTTTTTTGTCCTATAAATTTGCTTATATGATTTGTAAATGCTGCCTCTTGCATTTTCCTCCAGTTGTAAGAGATATTTTTAATCATCATCATTCTTTTAAACATATCTTCAAAGCTCTTAGCCTCAATAAAATAACCTTGCTTGATTTCTAGCCTAAAGAGTGAATGCTGTTCCATAACCTCTCTTATAAGCTCTTCGCCCTTATTTTCAAGTGTTATAAACTTTCTCTTTCTTAGCTTTTTTATATTTACTTCTAGCATAAATTTTTGAGGGTTTTTCTTATGCTTTTTAATGCCTATAAGTTTATTGCTCCTATAACTAACACTCTCCCACTCTTTAGAGTTGTAAGGCATTTCACAACCCCATACTTTGCTTATATATCTCTTTAAACTCTCGCACCCACATTGAAGAGGTTGATTTTGATACCTCCCATCTAGTTGCCCACCTACTAATAGATAATTTATAGCCATTATCGAGCATAAAATAAAACTCTAAAGCACTTCTTCCTTTTTTTAAACTCATTTTATTCTTTAATGTTTTTGCTTTGTTTTGTTCTTTTAGTAGTTCTTGGCAATACTCTGTTACTAGCCTATTCATAAATAACAACCTCATCAATAAAGTTATCATTTAAAGAGCTTAGGGTCTTTATCATCAACTTATAGGCTACACTGCTGTTAATTATTCTTTTTTTATGCTCTAACTCAATATTCACCATCAAATTAAATGCTTCTTGATAAGTAATTTTTTTATTTTTAAATATCATATTAAGAGTTCTTGAAGTGTCAAAACTTTTTAAATCGTTTTTTATAGTGCAACAAGGCACTAGAGAGCTTAAAACCTTTAAAAGCATAGTATGGGCTAGTTTAATGTCGATTGTCCCTCTAGTGTACTTTAAATGAATGTATGTGATTATTCTTTTTACTTTGTTAAAAGTTAGTCTCTCCTCTTTTGCATATAAAGCAAATATAACTCTTCCTATGTCATACCTCATCTTTATTAACCTCTTTACAAACTTTTCTACTTAAGAAATTTACTGCCTCTGTGATATTTTCTACTATATTCCTTAATTGAAATATGCCTTTAGTAGTGTCAGTTCCCTCAAATAGTAAAACAATATTAAAATTATTTGCTGTAACTTCTTTCAAAAAATACTTATCTGTTTTATTTTCTACTTTCAGATTATAAGTCTTGCCGTTTGCACTTAATAAAATGTTTTTCATATTTATATCAAGCCTCCAATCTTCAAAAACTTCTATTGTCGGTTTATCTTCAGCTATAAATTTTTTAATGATTTTGCTTTTATGGGCTTCTTTGTTTCTAATATCACTGCTCTTCTCTAAATGTTTGATATACATAGAAATTGAGTTTTTATTATCTTCATAAAAATTTCCCTCTCTCTCTTTCTTAGTAGTAGTCTTAGTA
>WFYP01000180.1 GCA_015490055.1 Nitratifractor sp. | reverse complement strand
TTTTTAGAGGTGCCCTTTAAAAGTTCTAGTTTTCCCTTATAGCGAAGATGAAGAGAAGATAGTAAGAGAATTTTTAGAACTTTTTAAAATATATACTGTAGATATGGATATAACAAATAGTGCCATTATAGCTTTTAGAAATAAAAAAATTAAAATTGCAGATAATTTAATTGGCTCAACTGCCAAATGCAATGATTTGACTCTTGTAACTAGAAATGAGAAAGATTTTAAAAATCTTGATATTGAAATAAAAAATTTATTTGTTTAAAAGTTTTTCACTGGTTGCAAAATAGTAACTAAATGATTTGTCTTAAGTAAGATTTTAATAAATATGTACTATTATGTGTACATATAAAAGGAGTTTTTATGCAAACTTTAAATTTTTCTCAGACAAGGCAAAATTTGGCTTCTACTTTTGATTCGGTAGTTGAAAATAGTATGCCTGTTGTGGTAACAAGACAAAATAAAGAGCCTGTGGTTATTATCTCTATGAAAGATTACCGTGCTATGGAAGAGACAATGTATCTTATGCAAAGTGAAGTTAATGCTAAACGATTAAATCGCTCTATTGCTCAATTAGAAGCTGGTTTAGGTAAACAAAGAGAGCTTATAGAGGAATGATACTTAGCTTTTCGGATGATGCTTGGGAAGATTACCTCTATTGGCAAGATAATGACAAAAAAATTTTAAAAAAGATTAATAGGCTTATAAAAGAGATTCAGCGAGAGCCATTTGAAGGGATAGGCGAGCCTGAACCACTTAGGCATAATTGGTCTGGGTATTGGTCTAGGCGTATTACTATAGAGCATCGGTTGGTTTATAAAGTAAATGATGATAATTTAATGATTGCTCAGTGTAGGTATCATTATCGGTAGAATAAAAGTGTTTATCGAAATTTATGCTCGGTGAACCGACCCTACCGGTTTGTTGATATTATGTAGGGTCGATTTATCGACCAAATAATTGGTAGCTATTGATTGTGTATAAATACCCAAGAAGTTTTGGGCATTTAGTGAGGTGGGTATTAAAAAGTTTGCTTACGCTTTCTTAACAAACTCTTGTTTAAGTTTGATTGCTCCAACGCCTGGGACTTTGCAGTCGATGTTGTGGCCGTCGTTGCCTTCTACTAGGCGGATGCCTTTGATTTTTGTTCCTACTTTTATGCCGTTTGAGCTACCTTTTACTTTTAAGTCTTTGATAACTGTAACTGTGTCGCCATCGGCTAAAATGTTTCCGTTTGCGTCTTTAACTACTAGACCTGCTTCTTCCTCTGCTTGTTCATCTTGACTCCACTCGTGAGCACACTCTGGGCATACGTATAGGTTTCCATCTTCGTATGTATATTCACTTCCACATTGTGGGCAGTTTGGTAATTTTTCCATTTTTGTTTCCTTTGTTTTGGTTTTTTGTCGCTCTGAGCATAGCGAAAAGTCTGAAAAGCGTAGAGCTTAGAGCCTAGAGCTAATAAGGTGGCTTTGCCTTTTTTAAGGGGCGAAGCCACTTTTTTAGCTTTATGCTTTAAACTTCTTAGCTTAAACTTTTTAGATTCTTCGCTTTGCTCAGAATGACGGGTTTATTTGTTTTTCTGGCTTTTTAAGCTATGGATTCTCACTTTCGTGGGAATGACGGACACATAAATTTGTAGTAGTTGTGTTATGTGGGTAGCCTTAGCCTTCGAGGCTTCATTCGCATTGCTCATTCTGACCTCTTTGGTTTCAAAGCTATAAAAGCAAAGCAGTTTGCTTTTACTTAACGCTTTTCAGGGCTACCCCTACAGTTTTCAACTTCTAACTTGTATTGTACGGTGAGGGTACTGCACTTTACTAACTGTCTTGAGTAGTAGGCAGTACACAATGCAAGTTTTAAATTGCTTGACTGTGTTGGCTTACGGGCAGACACATAGGTCTGCCCCTACGTCCTAAACACTACTCACTAACCACTAATCTCCACTTGCTCTTTTTTTGCATTCGGCTACATCTATGCAGAAGAAGCCTTTGCCTTTTTTTGCTGGTTTTAGTTCTTCTTCGTTTGTGTTGCCGCACTTTTTGCAGGCTGGTTTGTTTGCGTCTTCTACTACTGGTTGTGGGGCTTCTGGTTTCATAGCAGGGAATAGGATAACATCTCTAATTGAGTGTTGGTTTGTTAGCATCATTACTAAGCGATCTATTCCGATACCTTCGCCGGCTGTTGGTGCCATTGCGTGGCTTAAGGCTTTAACGTAATCTGTATCCATATGCATTGCTTCATCGTCGCTCTCTTTGGCTGCTACTTGGGCTTTGAAGCGCTCGTATTGGTCTATTGGGTCGTTAAGCTCGTTAAAGCCGTTTGCTACCTCTTTGCCTGCTATGAAGAATTCGAATCTGTCTGTAATTTGAGGGTCTTCGTCGTTTCTTCTTGCTAGTGGGCTAATATCTACTGGGTAGTGAGTTAAGAATGTTGGGTTGATTAACTCTTTTTCTATAAATTCGTCGAATATCTCTTCTTGGATTTTACCTAGTGGCAAGTTTGCATCTACTTCGATATTGTGCGATTTTAAAAATGCTATTAGGGCATCTTTGTCTCTTACATTCTCTCTTGGTACACCTGCTATATCTACTATTGCATCTTCCCATTTAATGCGTGCAAATGGTTTTGCGTAATCTATATTGTATTCTCCAAATGGTAGAGTAGTTGGCAAGTTTAACTCTTGAATTATAAATCTAAACAGCTCTTCTGTTAAGTTCATTAAATCTTCGTACGTGTGGTATGCCCAGTAGAACTCTAGCATTGTAAACTCTGGGTTGTGGGTGTGGTCCATCCCTTCGTTTCTAAAGTTTCTATTCATTTCGAATACGGCTTCCATACCACCTACTATTAAGCGTTTTAAGTATAGCTCTGGTGCAATTCTTAAGTATCGCTCTACACCTAATGCATTGTGGTGTGTTATAAATGGTCTAGCATTTGCACCACCTGGGATTGGGTGTAGCATTGGTGTTTCTACTTCTAAGAAGCCTTTGCTTTCAAAGAAACGACGCACAAGAGAAACAATTTTAGAGCGTAGAATAAACGAGTTTTTAACCACTGGGTTTACTATCATATCTAAGTATCTTTGGCGGTACTTAATCTCTTGGTCTTGTAAGCCGTGGAATTTCTCTGGTAGTGGAGTTATCGCTTTTGATACTATTTTTACATCTAAACAGTGAAGAGTTAGTTCGCCTGTTTGTGTTACAAAAGGATAACCTGTTGCTTGGATAATATCGCCAACTTCAAAAAGCTTTTTAACTACACTGTTATAGTAGCCCTCTGGTAAATCGTCGCGGTTGTAGTATATTTGAACTAAGCCATCTATATCTTCTATTTTTGCAAATGCAGCTTTGCCCATAATACGAACAAATTTAATACGACCTGTTAAAGTTACTCTTACGCTGTCATCTTTTTTCTCTTCGGCATCTTGCTCTTTGATGTAATCGAATTTCTCTAAAAACTCTTTTGAACTCATACCTCTTTGTATGCCAGTTGGGTATGGGTTTATACCTGCTTCTCTTAGTGCTTCTGCTTTTTTTATACGCTCTTGAACATATTGATTATTAAATATCAAAGTATCTCCTAAATTAACTTTTTATTTTTGTTTTTGTTGGCAATCTTGACATATGCCCTCTATCTTCATAATATGGTCGTGCATTTTGAAGTTGTATTTTTTGGCTACCTCTTCTTGTTGCTTTTCGATTACTTCGTCTATAAACTCTATAATCTTGCCACACTCTATGCATATTAAATGGTCGTGATGGTGACGATGACCAATTTCGTACTTCTTGCCATCTTTACCAAACGATATAGACTCTACTAAACCCTCTTCTTCAAAAAAAGTAAGGTTTCTATATATAGTTGCAATACCAATATTTTCGCTTGGATAGTGCTTTTTTACTAAGCTTAGTATCTCTTCTGGCGAGTGGTGGTCGTTGCTATTATATATAGCTTCTAGTATTACCTCTCTTTGACGAGTGAATTTTAAGTTCTTTTTTTTAAGAACTCTCTTAAGTTCGTCTAAAAGGTAAGAATATTCTTGCATTTTTTTATCTCGGCTCTAATTTTTAGTACTATTCGCATCTTCGCTAGTGCTATTATTTTCTAACTCTTGAGCTTTTGTAGAGTTTGTCTCTTGAGTGCTGCTAGTATCTATCTTTGGCTTCTCTATATCTTTTGTATTGTTATCATCATTTTTAGTTGAGTTCATCTCTTTATTCTCTTCTTTGGAAGTAGTATTATTTAACTCATTGTTAGATTTTTTAACTTCTGTTTTATTGTTCTCTTTAGTATTATTAATCTCTTGAGCTTTTGTACTATTTGACTCTATTAATTTAGTTTCATTATTTTCATTATTTGTTGGTGCTTTTTTATTTAAGCTGACATTAGAAATAATAGGCATATTTAGAATAGTTGCCCCGGCATTTTTAAGCAGTGGATATAGTTTACTGTTATTTAATGTATCTTTAAATTTTTCTGTAACTTGTGGTTTTGTTGAAAATGCAAATACAATAAGTGCGAATATAAAGAATAATTTAATAATTTTTATAAGCATACCACCCAATCTACTTGTTATAGATAGACTATTACTATTTCCAAGAAGGGCTACACCTTTTCCAAGATATGTAACTATAGTTAAAAATAATATAAAAATAATAATTAAAGAGAGTAAGTTTAAAGCATTTATAGATAAGGCATCTGTAATATTTTTATGTATATATTCAGCTACATCTTTGTGAAAATAAGAAGCAACAAATATACCACCAATTAAACCTATAGCACCGAATAACTCTTTTGTGAATCCATTAAGTAAACCTTTAATAGATAGTAGTAAAATTAAACCAATTACTACTATATCAAAAGTATTTAATCCCAAAATTTGTGTCATTTTATATCCTTCCTTTTAGCGCATACCAAGCTGGCGTTTTAATTCGTCTGGGTAGTAAGCTGCATTAATGGCATAATCTACCTCTATTATACCTTGATTTATTAAATTTACTAAATTTTTAGTTTGAGTTTGCATACCTGTTGTATTTTGTCCAAGTTGCATAGTAGAGTAGATTTGGTGAATTTTTTGCTCTCTTATTAGGTTAGAGATTGCATCGTTGTTTATCATAATTTCCCAAGCCGCAACTCTACCACCACCAATTTTTGGAACAAGTGTCTGTGAAATTACAGCTTGTAGTGAACTAGCTAACATTGCTCTAATCTGTCCTTGCTCTGCTGCATCAAAACTATCTATAATTCTGTTTATAGATTTTGGTGCTGAGTTTGTGTGTAGAGTACCAAATACTAAGTGTCCTGTCTCTGCTGCTGTTAGGGCTGCTGATATTGTCTCTTTATCCCTCATCTCCCCGATTAGTATAACATCTGGGTCTTGTCTAAGTACATATTTTAGACCAGTTGTAAAGTCTTCGGTATCACTCTCTACTTCTCTGTGAGAGATTGCACTTTTAATTGGTGTATGTAAAAATTCTACTGGGTCTTCTATTGTTACTATATGTCTTTTTTGCGTTCTATTAATTTCGTGAATCATAGATGCAAGAGTGGTTGATTTACCTGAACCTGTAGGTCCAGTAACCAATACAAGCCCTCTATGTAACTTCGTTAAATTTGTAAATACTTCTGGTGCATCTAAATCTGATAATTCTGGTGTTTTAGTTGGAATTAATCTTAGTGCTGCTGATGTTTTGCCTAATGTTTTATATACATTGTAACGAAATCTTGCAACTTCTGAAAATGCATACATACCATCTACTTCGCCTCTCTCACTAAGACGCTTTTTCTGTCTATCTGTTAAAAAAACTGAACATAAAGAGTCTACATCCTCTCCAGTTAATTCTTTATAATTTAATTTTGCAAGAGAGCCATCTATTCTAAGTGATGGTTTATCTCCTGCATTTAAATGCAAATCTGAAGCTTTGTTATCTACAACAGCTTGAACTAATGGTGCTATATTTAATTCTGACATATATTTTCCTTATTCTATAATTGCTGGTACAATAAAGAAGTTATCTTCTACTTCTGGAGCATTTTTTAATATTTTTTGGCTTATCTCTTTGCTACTTACTGGTTTGTCTTCTCTAAGTGGTGTACCCCCATCTAATGTAGAGAAGTAACTATCTAAACTAGAAGTATCTAGTTCACTTAAATTCTCTACATACGCAAGTATATCTGAGAGTTGAGAGACTATTTCGTCTCTTTTTTCATCTGCTATATAAAGATGCGATAATTTCTCTAATTTACTTAATAAATCGTTATCTATTTTCACTATAATACACCTTTTTTAATTAGTTTGTTAAATTATATATAAAAAGCGTTTAAAGCCTAATGTAATATGGTATAATTCTTAAAAAAAAGGTTTAAGATATGTTAAAACAGATTGATATGAGCTCTCCTGAATTTTTAGAAGAGTTAGAAAAAACAAGAAAATTTACAGACAAAGTGAATAAAAATTTTGGTTGGGTTTACCATCCGGAGTTTGATGTTGTCGAGGGTGTGCAGTTAGGATTGGCGAGACACAAAATGTTATATGGTAAAAGGTTTTGTCCATGCTTTATGGTAGAAGAGGTAGATGGCAAATTTAAAAGTGTTGATGATAGAGTATGCCCATGTAAGCCTGCCATAGAGCATGAAATTCCAGAAGAAGGAAAATGTCATTGTGGAATATTCTGTACACCTGAATTTGTAGAAGAGTATAATAAAGATAAAAATAAGTAGGAGCTCGTTTGCAACAAATGGATGTAATTGACCTTTTTTTAAGGTTGTTGAGTACTAAATCTGAGACTCCAGATGATGGAGGATTATTAGATTTTATTACAGAGTATTTAAGTGATTTTAAAGCTTATCGTTTTGATGATGGTGATATAAAAAGTCTATTTTTAACTAAAAAATTTGGAGACGGTGCTCACTTATGTTTTAGTGGGCATATAGATGTTGTGCCAGCTGGAGATGCGTGGGATAGTGAACCATATACACCAAAAATTGAAGATGGTAAAATTTATGCTCGTGGTGCACAAGATATGAAAAGTGGAGTAGCTGCATTTGTGCAAGCTTGTAAAGAGGTAAAAAACTTTAATGGAAGACTCTCTGTAATGCTTAGCTCCGATGAAGAAGCAGATGGTATTGGTACACAAAATGCATTAAAGGGTATAGAAAAAATAGGCTTATTGCCAGATTATGCTATAATTGCTGAGCCAACTTGCGAAGATATTTTTGGTGATGCAATTAAAATTGGGCGTAGAGGTTCTGTAAACGGTGTGCTAAAACTGTATGGAAAGCAAGGACACGCTGCTTATCCGGCAAAATCTGTTAATGTTATTAATTTAATTGCTCCAATTTTACCAAAAATAGCAGGTAAAAACTTGGATGATGGGGATGATTTTTTTGAACCAAGCCAATTTGTCATTACAGATATTAGAGCAGGTATGGAAGTTACAAATGTAACACCAGGACTTTTAAAGATGATGTTTAATGTAAGAAACTCTACTAAGACAACAGTTGATGATATTGAGCAATTTGTTAAGAGTAATTTTGATAGTTTAAATTATGAACTAGAGATGAAACCTTCTGCTAATTCGTTTATGACTACACCAGATAGTAAAATTGTTAAATTACTTCAAAGTAGCATTAAAGATATTTGTAAAATAGATACCAAATTATCTACAGCAGGTGGTACAAGTGATGCTAGATTTTTTGGCAAGTTTGGAGTTGATACTGTAGAATTTGGTGTAATTAACGATACTATACATGCACCAAATGAGAGAACAAGTATAACAGAAGTTAAAGCTTTAAATAGCGTATTTAATCGAATATTGAAAGAGTTTTAATTGAGTATTTTTAGTGTTGTTTTAATATCATTTATTTTAGAGCTTTTAGAAGTTATTGTACAATATAGTTATACATTAAAAAGTAGTATATATAGATTATATAGGTACTATAGCAAGAATAGTTTTCTCTTTTTTATAATTCATTTTGGTTATTTATGGATAATTTTTGTTTCTCTTTATTTTAATAAGTTAAATTGGGTAATTATATTAGCTCTAATTTTAAAAACATTAGATATCTTTACCAAAATTGATTTAATGAATAAACTGTTTATTAAACCAGATATGGAGTATGTTTCTGAAATATCTACATTATTGGATAGTAAAATTCCAGTTTGGGTATATTTGATAGGACCATTAACATATCCATATTTAATTTATGTAGCATTAAAGGTAGTATAAGTGAAAATAGAAATAGGAAATAAACCTTTAGTTGAAGTTGATAACCTTTCTAAAGCATTTGATTATCAGTTGTTTGAAGATTTAAATTTTAGTTTATGGTCAAAGCAGAGTGTAGCTGTGATGGGTAGAAGTGGTAGCGGAAAATCTACACTAATGCATATATTAGCAACTTTGCAAGAACCAGATACCGGAAGTGTAAAACTGTTAGATTTTGATATATATACATTAAGTAAAAAAGAGATAGAACTATTAAGACGAAAAGCTATAGGCATTATATTTCAATCTCACTATTTATTTAAAGGTATGACTGCAAAAGAGAATATAGAAGCTGCAACTCTCTTATCTGGTACAAAAATAGATGAAGAGATATTAGAAATATTGGAGATAAAAGACATTATTAATAAAAGAGTAGGAGATTTGTCCGGTGGGCAACAACAGCGAGTATCAATAGCTAGAGTACTTAGCAAAAAGCCTAAAATAATATTTGCAGATGAACCGACTGGAAACTTAGATAAAGAGACAGCTAATTTAGTAATAAATTCTTTAAATCAATATATTGATAGGAATAATGCTGCTCTATTTTTAGTTACTCACGATTTGGAAATAGCAAAAAGAGCACAAAAAATATATCAATTAGAAAATAAGAAACTCTTAATAACTGACCTTACGCACTATATATAACATTTAATAGCACAAGAGGGTGTTTACTGTGAATATTTTTTAACAAGAGCTAGCCAAAGCTAACTTGAGTTAAAAAATATTTGCAGTAAGCTCCCTATTGTGCTACCCGCAGGGCAAAACAAAAAAGCAACACCTATAAAAGAAAAATTATCACTCTTAGCTTTGGCTAGGAGAGAAAATTTATTCTTTCATATCTGCTGCTTTTTTGTTTTGTTAAATGATA
>WFYP01000179.1 GCA_015490055.1 Nitratifractor sp. | reverse complement strand
TCATATTATTGTTAAACTTATCATATAGTACTTTATCATATATTTTTAATTTTTCTATCTGATTTTTTAGTAAAAGCAATTCTGAACTTATAATCATATATGTATATCGATATATGTCATAAGATTCTAATACACCTGCATAGTTCCAACTTCTTTCTAAAAGTAAATTGAGCATTTGAACAGAACCCCTTATATATTCTATTTCAAATTTATCAAAAACATTATGAGTATGTAAAAACTCTTTTTTTGCTAATAAAGTTTTAATTACATCATTTATATGTTTATAAGTTATTTTTTGTGTTATAGAATCACCTCTTTCAATCCAATGGTAAAAACATTTACCAATGCAACCTATATTGTCACTTTTCCAAAATAATTTATAAGTCGTTGCTACATCTTCATGAAGAAATTTTTCAGGATAATAAATATTGTTTTCGATAAACAGTTTCTTTTTATATAGTTTATTACAAGCCATAGGAGATATTGTTAAAGAAAGTATTTTTCTATATGCATCATCTTTTGATAATACTCCTTCACCAAATTTTGGTGCAGATATCACTTCCCCATCTTCTTTCACTTTGCAATAATCAAATACAACAATATCTACATCTTTACTTTTCATATAATTTACTAACATTTCCAATGTATCTTCTTCAATGTAGTCATCACTGTCTAAGAAAAATAAATATTCCCCCTTAGCATTGTCGATACCTGTGTTTCTAGCTCCACCAAGTCCTCTATTCTTTTGAGAAATGATTTTAAACCTATCATCTTTTTTTGTCATTTTTTTAACAATATCAATACTATTGTCTGGAGACTCATCATCAATAATTATAACTTCAAAATTATGGAAAGTTTGCTTTATAATTGATTTGACGCATTTTTCTATATACTTCTCAACATTATATACAGGAACTATTACACTAACATCTATACTATCTTTCATTACTTAACCTTATTATCTTCTCGCAAATGTCTTTTTTATAACCAATTGAAAACAGTAATTTTCCATCTTCCAATTGTTTAGTTAAATTTATGTATTTTTCGAGCTTCTCATTTCTATGCTCTACCTGCTCTGAAAGTTTTGCTATATCTTTGTTTCTGTTTTCAAGCATTGTCTCATATTTCTCGAGCTTCTGAGATAGTTTTCCTAATCTTGCATTTAATGCCTTTTTTAAAAAGCTATAAGATAAATAATACTTTTCTAAATACCCCATTATTTCATTATAAGAATTAGTACTTTGACTATTTTCTTCTGTTTTATCAGCTAATTTAAATACACTCTCAACCTCTTCATTTGAATAAATATTTTTCAAACCATAATTTACTATGGTATTAACTAAAGTGCCTTTTGTAAAATTGTACATATGTGCATGCACCAAGTAGCCTAAAAACAAAAAATCATAATAATCTTTTTCATAAGCTTTCATAACACCAGGAACTTCTATATAGAGTAAGGTTTCACTATGCATTAGCTGTTTTAAGCTGTTCATTTCCTTTTGCAAATCTATAAAATGCTCAAACACATGACTTAAGATGATAACATCAAATTTTTCCTCTTTTGCTGCAACTGTATCTATATTGCCATATATTATGTTGATTTCTTTACTCTTAGCTAAATCTATACAATCTTGACTATATTCGGTTCCAAGTTCTTCTACTGAAATATTCTCTTTTTTAGCTTCTTCTTTAAACTCTAATAAAATATTACCTGTACCAGAACCTATTTCAAGGACTTTAATCTTTTCTCTTTTTGGTAAATACTCTTTAAGAATGTTAAATATCTTTTTACCTTGTCCATCAGCAAAGAGTGCCGTTTGATTTTCTAAATGTTCTTTACCATAGTTCAACGGATGATAATATTTATTATAATAATATGGTAATGATTCCTCTTTTATCCTAGGACTAGTTGTAATCAATCCACAATCTTGACAGATCAAACTACCAAAAGGCAATCCAAATCTATCTATATTAGTTAATTGTTCTAGTTTGCTACTTCCACATTGACATTCACTAACAACTTCTGTCTCTATTTTTCCAGTCTCTAAATCTTTTAAAAATAACTCTTTATATTTTTGCGATACTGCATTAAGTTGTCTTGGAATTATATCGGTTCGTAAAAGTTCTTCTCTAAATTTCTTCATTATTCTATTTCCCATTTATGAGGCAATGTAACATACCCAAATACTCTTTCTTTATTTTTTACATAAAACTTATCATTTAGGTTTCTATATAAAAACTCACTTCCATCAACTACAACAAATACTGAATGGTAACTATTTGGATTAAAAGGACACTTAAATCTAATTTTTCCAGAAATGTCATAATTCCTGTTAAACAATTTTACACTACTATAATCACTATTAAAAGATGTAATATTATTCCCTGTCTCATCCCAAATAGGCAGTCCGATGATTAAATTTTTAGGCTTATACTTAAGTTCAAAAGAAAATTCCAACACCATCTCTTCTTCAAGTTCATAGTACTCTTTATTCCATTTATGTTTTACATCCGTAATCTTATCTATATTATGAAAAGCATCTCCATAAAAAGGTTTTATCTCTTGTTTGTTCTCTTTTTTCTTCAGCTCTAGCTTTTTCTTTTCTTCTTGCTCAAGATAATATTTTATAGCATCATCGGCTTTACCATAAAAAACTTTTTTACCTTTTTCTAATACCATGACATTATTACAAAAGAGTCTTACACTGTTCATAGAGTGAGATACAAATATCATAGATATATTATCTCTCATAGCATTTATCTTAGCAAGACACTTTTGTTGAAAGTTAAAATCACCAACGGCCAAAACTTCATCAAGTATGAGTATATCAGGCTCGCTAGAAGTAGCTATGCCAAACCCGAGTCTTGATTTCATACCACTACTGTATGTTTTTACGGGTTGATTTATAAATTCTCCTATCTCTGCAAACTCTTCTATCTCTTTTATTTTTTCTTTAAGTTCATGTTGTTTAAAACCATTGATTTTTAGATTTAATTCTATATTTTCAAGTCCGGTTAGTTCGGGCTTCAAACTTGAAGTTAGTTCCAATATGGCAGAAATTTTTCCTTTAACATTTACATGTCCCTGCGTTGGGCTTAAAACTCCAGCTATGATTTTCAAAAGTGTTGATTTTCCATTACCATTACGACCAATAACCCCTACTGCCTCTCCTCTTTTTAACTCCAAAGAGACATTATCTAAAGCATGAAAATCTTTATGATACTTCTTTTTAAAAGGATTAAACACCTCTTTAACCCTATCAGAAGGCTTATCATATAATTTATACACTTTTGATATATTTTTAACTTTTACAACTGTAGATTTATTCATTATAATACATCCCCAAAATGAGGTCTAAGTTTTCTAAAGGAAACCGCACCAAGTACTAAAAATAGTAGTGTTATCATTACAAAATAAGGAGTATATTTATACATTTCCCAAAACCACACATGATTTATAAAACTATTTCTATACCCATCAACAATAAATACCATAGGATTTAGTTGCAATAAGTAGATATACTTTTCGGGAACCTTATCCATAGACCAAAAGATAGGTGTCACCCAAAATCCAAGTTGTAAAATAACACCAATAATTTGGGCAACATCTTTGATAAATACCCTAAGAGATGCAACCAACCATCCAATACCAACTACAAGAAGAAACATCAAAGATGTGTAAAAAGGCAACTGTAACCAATATATAGAAGGTCTATATCCGTACAATAAGAACACAACTACTAAAATTCCTATAAAAATAAGATGCAAGAAAAAGATAGAAAGTATCTTTACAATAGGCAATATACTTACTCTAAAATCAACTTTTTTCACCAAAAACTTATTACCAACTATTGAATTCATACTACCACTTACAGCATCAGAAAAAAAGAACCATGGAATATACCCACTCATCAAGTAAAGAACAAAAGGCATATCATTACTATCTGTGTGTCGTTTAAACCCAATTGTAAATATAAACCACACAATAAGCATAAATAAAGACGGTCTCAAAATAGCCCAAAAAATTCCAAGATACGACCCTAAGTACTGTTCTTTAAAATCATTTTTTGCTAAAGTCACAAGCAAAGCTCTGCTTTTGTACAAATCTTTTAAGAAACGATAAAAGCTTTTAAGTGTATCCATTATCTTATAAACTTCTGCATTTTAATATATTCCTTTATAATCATCATCAATTCTCACTATATCATCTTCTCCAAGATACTCGCCAACCTGTGCTTCAATGAGCACTACATCAACTTTACCAGGATTTTCAAGTCTATGAGTATCTCCCATTGGGATGTAAGTCGATTCATTTGGTCGCACTAATCTTTCTGTATCTCCAACCGTTACAAGTGCTGTTCCTTCTACTACTATCCAGTGTTCACTTCTGTGAAAGTGTTTTTGAAGGCTTAGTCTTTTACCTGGTTTTACGACTATGCGCTTTATCTTATACTTATGGTTTTCTTCTAGTATAGT
>WFYP01000178.1 GCA_015490055.1 Nitratifractor sp. | reverse complement strand
GACCATAATACACCATAACAGTAAACTAGAAAGAGGTAAGATGTGAAGTATCTATTTTGAAACTCTAGCCGTAGCTAAAGTGAAAAATAGATAGTTTGCAGATTGCCTCTTTCTAGTTTACCCAAAGGGCAATACAAAAACAGCACACTTGTGTCGTTAAAAAGTCTTGAAGCTACTAGTAGCTCCTGCAACTTTTTTCCTAGCAATTGTATTGTAAGCTTTAAGTTTACTGCCATTTTACGAAGTTGAAACTCTTGTTTTAATGGCAATTAGGGTAGCCACAAGGGCTACCCCTACAAATCACCAAATTCTAACTCTTTGGATAAGATTTTTCTAACTCTTTATATAATTCATCTGCTCCAATATTGCTATTGTTTGCAAGTATCTCTTGCATTACTACATTGTCCTCTTTGCCATTCCATACTTTTATGTATGTTCCATCTTTATAGCCATGCTCTTGCCTAAAGATATTTAAGATATTTTTGCCCAAATACAAAGAGTATAACTCATCAAAGCCCAAGCCTAGTTTTTCGCACAGTCTAAAAAATGTTGCTGTAAAATCTACTAATTCAAAGTTACAAAATAGTTTTTCTATAAGCTCTTCTATCGCTTCTATTTGGGCGTAATAATCTTGCAGATACTCTACATTTTCATTTGCGATAGATGCTTCTATATCGCTTGCTAGCTCTTTTAAATCTCTTGCATCGCCTAATGCATTTACTCTTAAAACTTCACTCATTACGAAGTGCCAAATATCTACTAATTCTACTTTTACATTATCTGTATCTACTTTAGCGTCTATATTTTTCCAATGTTTCCAAGGGTAGCTCTCTACTAACTCAGCTGCTTCTAGGTAGATACATCTTCGCCAATCTATCTTTTTGCCCTGTGCAGTTAAGCCATTCTCCCAACCTTTGCCATTTGTATTGTCGTTTAATTTTTGCTGTAGCTCTAGCATAGTTAAAATTTTGCTCATAATTACCCCTGTTTAGTTAGCTTTTTCGTCTAAATAGTTTTGCACAAACTCTCTAATTTTACTATAAACAAAGTGGTTTTTATAATCTTCTATCTTACCACCACTCGCATTTGGGTGCCCGCCACCTTTGCCTACCTCTTCTGCCATTTTAGATACATCCATTTTGTTATTACTTCGTAGGCTAAATCCACCACGAGCATTAACATCCATATAGAAATCGTAGTCACTATTTTTGATTAAAAAATTGTTTCCAATTAGCGATGTATTGCCTGTAGAGTATGTTAATATTCCAATTTTATCTTTATATTTTACGCTCATTAAATCGCGGTTTTTAGTTAAAATCTCTGTAACATAGTCTGCTACTAAATTATCTTTTGTATCATTCTTGCTTGTTATAAAGAAATCTTTTTTAATTTTATGCAAAGCATCGTCTAAAATTACCGGTGCATCTTCTAAGTTACTGTTTGCAAGTATCTTTTTTGCTTCGCTAATTAAGTGTAGTTTATACTCTCTATCTTCATTGGCAAATACCGTTCTATTAACCTCTCTAGCACCGCTAATCATACCTAAAAGTACTCTACCATATGGAAAATACTTACTATCTTCTACCCAAATATCTATAGCATTAATTGCCTCTACTATTGCCTCTTCTTCGCCAGCTTCATCGAAACCAAAGTGCTCTTTTAGCCAATTATATGTAATTACAGTTGCACATTTACTAGTGTCTAAGTAGTACCAAGCAAATTTTTCTGCTGCGTTTGCACCTGTGCCGTGGTGGTCTAGCAGTACAATTTTTGCTCCTAATTTAAGAGCAGATTTTTCTAATGCATTTGCCTCTTTTGTTGTTAAGTTTAAATCTGTTATTAAAATTAGAGGTTTTATATCTTCTGCTTTTTCTATATCGCTTAAAATCTCTTCTATTTTTTGTGTAACTTCTGGACCATAATTTGCATTGTAGCACTTTATATTATCGAAAACTTTAGTAGTTAAATATTGGCAACCGTATCCATCTAAATCTATGTGAGATAGATGAAACACATAATCAAAATCATTTTTCATTAAGTAACTCTTTTAGTGTTAAATTTTTTAAATAGTTATCTATTTTAAATTGAAATCTAGCTAAAAAGGGCGATATAGAACAAGTACCAATAGCCCCTTTTGGGCAGGTATCAGAATAAGATATACAATCAAAAACAGCAGGTCTTTTACCCTCTGCTGAGAAAATAATCTCATATAAAGATACATTTGCAGGGTCTATATTTAGTGCATATCCACCCTGTGAACCTCTGTGAGATACTAAAATATCACTTTTTGCTAAATTTTGTAGTATTTTAGCTAAAAAACTCTTTGGTAAGTTTAACTCTTTGGATAACTGCTCGCTACCTAGTGGTTTATCTGATTTTGCAATAATATCTAAAGAGAGTAGAGCATATTCGCTAGCTCTTGTTAATAACATATATTTCCTTTTTTAGGCTTGTTTAATTAAGAGTATTTTACTCTAATTTAAATAAAGATAACGATTTTTTCAAATTTATTCATACTTTTATTACAAATTTAATATATTTTAGCTACTATTGCAGTTCAAATTATCGGTATGTCTATATACCTTTAAAATTCAAATACCAATCAGGAGGTCACTATGGCTTTAGATTCGGCAAAAAAACAAGAGATTATCTCTAAATTTGCACGTAACGAGAAAGACACAGGTTCAACAGAGGTTCAAGTTGCTTTATTAACAGACAGAATTGCTTACTTAACAGAGCACTTAAAAACAAATAAGAAAGATCACAGCTCAAGACTTGGTCTATTAAAGCTTGTAGGTCAAAGAAGAAGACTTATGAGATACCTTAGAAAAAAAGACTTTGCTAAATACAATGAAGTAAAAGCAGCATTAGGAATTAGAAACTAATTTCTATTCTTTCTTATAGCCTTTTTGGCTATAATTACTCTACAAAAAACTTATTTTAACAATCAATTTTTATTACATTTATATCTCTCTATATATTTCAAAGTAACATTTTTTGGGCTTTTCTTAAACTTTAGTCTATATCTATCAACTTTATTGAGCCTATATATCATATTAGAACTTGACAAAAGAAACTCAATATTGTATAATCTGTTAAATTTTTAATAGGAGGTAGCCAAATATGGGTAAAAAAGAGAATAAAAATAAAAAGCAAGAAGAGCTTGAAACTCAAGAAAATAGTACTGAAGAGACAAAAGAAATTTCAGAACTAGAAGAGTGTAAGCAAGAACTTGCAGAGCAAAAAGATAAATTTTTAAGAGCTCATGCAGATTTCGATAATATGAAAAAGCGTCTTGAAAAAGAGAAAACAAATGCATTAATATATGCAAACGAAGCTTTTGCAAAAGATTTATTAACAGTATTAGATACTTTTGAAAATGCTTTAAAATCAGTTGAACAAGTTGAATCTAGTGATGAAGCAATTAACGAAATTAAAAAAGGTATGGCTCTTACATATGAGCAATTATTATCAATTCTTAAAAAACATGGAGTAGAAGAGGTGGAGTGCGAAGGAGAGTTTAACCCAGAGCATCACCAAGCAGTTACACAAATGGATAGCGACGAACACAAAAGCGGCGACATTGTACAAGTTTTACAAAAAGGTTATAAGTTAAAAGAGAGACTACTTAGACCATCTATGGTAGCAACTTGTAAATAATTTTAACCTATATTGTGCATAAGTTCGGCAAAATGCAACATAAGTTGCAAAGAATATTTTAAAAATATATTAAAATTACATCAATTAAACATTAAGGAGAATAGAAATGAGTAAACCAATAGGAATAGATTTAGGAACAACAAACTCTGCAATGGCAGTGTATGAAAATGGTGAAGCAAAAATTATACCAAACAAAGAGGGAAGAAACACAACACCTTCTATAGTTGCATTTACAGATAAAGGCGAAGTATTAGTTGGAGAGACTGCAAAAAGACAAGCAGTAACTAACCCTAAGAAAACTATCTACTCTGTAAAGAGAATTATGGGTTTAATGTGCAACGAAGATAAAGCAAAAGAGGCTAAAGAGAGATTACCATACGAAGTAGTTGATAAAAATGGTGCATGTGCAATCGAAATTGATGGAAAAGTTTACACTCCTCAAGAGATTTCTGCAAAAATCTTAATGAAATTAAAAGAGGATGCAGAGGCATATTTAGGAAGTGCAGTAACTGATGCAGTTATTACAGTACCAGCTTACTTTAATGATGCTCAAAGAAAGGCAACTAAAGAAGCAGGAACTATTGCAGGATTAAATGTATTAAGAATTATCAACGAACCAACATCAGCAGCACTAGCTTACGGTTTAGAGAAAAAGAATAGTGAAAACATTGCTGTTTACGATTTAGGTGGTGGTACATTCGATGTTACAATTCTTGAAACAGGCGATGGTGTTGTAGAGGTTCTTGCAACTGGTGGTGATGCATTCTTAGGTGGTGATGATTTTGATAACAGAATCATTGACTATGTTGCAGATGAATTTAAAAAAGAGAATGGTATAGATTTAAAAGCTGATATTATGGCATTACAGCGTCTTAAAGAGGCAGCAGAAAATGCTAAAAAAGAGCTTTCTACTGCAACTGAGACAGAGATTAACTTGCCATTTATTACAGCAGATGCAAGTGGTCCAAAACACTTAGTAATGAAATTAACAAGAGCTAAATTCGAAAGCTTAATCGAAGATTTAGTAGATAAAACTATTGCTAAAATAGACGAAGTATTAAAAGAGTCTAAATTAAGTAAAAACGAAATTAAAGAAGTTGTTATGGTTGGTGGAAGTACTAGAGTTCCATTAGTACAAGAGAAAGTAAAAGCATTCTTTGGTAAAGAGCTTAACAAATCTGTAAACCCAGACGAAGTAGTTGCAATCGGTGCAGCAATTCAAGGTGGTGTTTTAACAGGTGATGTTAAAGATGTTCTTTTACTAGATGTTACACCGCTAAGCCTTGGAATTGAAACTTTAGGTGGAGTTACAACTAAAGTTATCGAAAAAGGTACAACAATTCCAGCGAAAAAGAGTCAAATATTCTCTACAGCAGAAGATAACCAACCAGCGGTTAGCATTCATGTAGTACAAGGTGAGCGTGAATTTGCTAAAGATAACAAATCTTTAGGTATGTTTGAACTTAGCGGAATTGCACCAGCACCAAGAGGAGTACCACAAATTGAGGTAACATTCGATATCGATGCAAACGGTATCTTAACTGTTACAGCACAAGATAAAGCAACTGGTAAGTCTCAAGAGATTAAAATTACTGGTTCGTCAGGGTTAAGTGAAGAAGAGATTCAAAAAATGGTTCAAGAGGCAGAAGCACATAAAGCAGAAGATGAAGCTAGAAAAGCTTTAGTAGAAGTTAAGAACCAAGCAGATGCTATGATTCACCAAACTAAAAAAGCAATTAGTGAACTAGGTGACAAAGTAGAAAAAGGCTTAAAAGAGACAGCAGAAAAAGTAATTACAGACTTAGAAGCATTAATCAAAGATGATAATGCAACAAAAGAGCAAATCGAAGCTAAAATTACTGAGTTAAATACTCATGCGCAAACTTTAGCACAACAATCTGCAGCAAACAATAATGCAGGTGCAAAAACTAACACAAATGCAAAAAAAGATGACGACGATGTTATCGATGCAGAAGTAGAATAATTATACAATTTAGCGCCAGACTTTCTGGTGCTTAGTTATCTTTCTTATTAACTGAAGTTACGCACTATATACAATATTTAACAAATCAAAAAAGTGACAGATATGAAAGAATAAATTCTCTCTCCTAGCCGAAGCTAAGAGTGATAATTTTTCTTTTATAGGTGTTGCTTTTTTG
>WFYP01000177.1 GCA_015490055.1 Nitratifractor sp. | reverse complement strand
GAGAAGAAGTTTAATGAAAAAGATTATTTTAGTTATTGTTGCAATTTTAATTGTAGTTTTTGCAGGAAAATTTTTAATGCAACAAAAAGAGGATGTTGAGAATTTACCAACAGCTAAAAAATATGCCAAGAGTGTAGATATTGTTATGCCAAAAGAGGGGCAGGTTTCTCAAAGAGCGGAGTTTTTAGCTGAAGTTTTATCATCTAAGAGTGCTAATATTGCTACAAAGGTTGCAGCCAGAATAAAAAAGATATATGTAAATGAGAACGATAAGGTAAAAAAGGGAGACCTTTTAGTATCTTTAGATGATAAAGATATATTGTCAAATTTAGAGTCATTGAAAAAGCAGAAAAATGCACTTAAAATCGATCTTGCAAATGCAAAAAAGATTTACTTAAGAAATAAAAAGCTCTTTAAAACAGATACAATCTCTAAAGATACACTTGATAACTCTAAAGTAATCTATTATACTAAACTTTCTGCACTTGATGCTCTTAATAGCAAGATAACTCAAACAGAAGTAATGTTGCAGTATTTAAATATCAAAGCCCCATTTAGTGGTATTATTGGTTCTAAACTTTTAGATGCTGGCTCATTGGCACCTGCTGGAAAAGCAATTTTAACCCTTAACTCTGATGACCAAAAACTTACTTTTCTATTCTCTCAAAATGAAAAACCGATAGTGCCAGGACAGAAGGTCTTTTTAGATAATAAAGAGGTTGGAACTATCTCTAAAATTTATGATGATGCAAGAAATACACTGCTTGTAGCAGAGGTTAAGCTAAACAAAACACTTCCTCTAGCTAATAAATCTTATAAAACTATTGAAGTAGAAGTCGATAGTAAAAATGGTTGCACATTGCCAATAAATGCACTTTTGCATAAAAGTGACGGCGTTTATATAATGGCTTATAAGGATAAAAAGTTTACTCAATTAAAAGTAGATGTTCAATTAGAAAATGGCAAAAAAGCGCTAATCTCTCCATGTCCAAAAGTGCCTGTAGCTACTGCTTCTGAAGCAAAACTAGCGATTTTGCCAACATATGGAGAAGTTATAGTTAAAGAGGCTCAAAAATGAAAAAAGATTTCTCGATTGTAAGTTTTCTGCTTGGCAGACCCTATTTTATATTCTCGTTTTTAACGCTTTTTCTATTTTTGGGAGCTGTTGGATATAACAAAATAGATAGAAAACTATTTCCAGACTCTAACTATCCAACAGTAGCTGTTGTAGCTGTGCAACCTGGTGCTTCGGCAAAAAGTATTGCTACAAATGTTGCTATTCCAATCGAAGAGGAGCTATATACTTTAGATAAGATTAGAAGAGTCTATTCAACTACTATTGATGAGGTGAGCGTAATTAGTGCAGAGTTTGATTACGCTAAAGATATAGATTCTGCAACTAGTGATGTAAGCAACGCTCTTGATAAGATAAAATCAAAACTTCCAAGCTCGATTTTGGCACCGCAGATTATAAAAATAACATCTGCAACAGCCCCAATAGTTACCTACTCTATATCATCTAAAGATGGCTCAATACCTTTAGAAGATATACGCCAACTAGCTTCGACTAAAATAAAACATGATTTAATAAGGCTAGAGGGTATTGCTGGTGTAGATGTTTTTGGAGGCTATAAAAAAGAGATAGAGGTTATTGTAGATAAGAACAAACTAGATAAATATAACTTAGATATAGCAACAGTTGTAGCAAAAATAAAAGCTAATGATAATGATTTTGCTATAGGTTCTATCACAAGCCAGAGTAGTAAATATCTCTTAAAATCAAAAGGTAAAAGAGATAAGATTGCCAAATTAAAAGAGATAGGCATTACAAAAGATATAAAGTTAAGCGATATTGCAAAAGTCTATTTTGGGCACTATGAAAACTCAGCAGAGTATTATGGAAATGCTAAGCACTCTATTGCATTGGCAGTTCAAAGAGCCGATAATGCCGATGTAATTAAGAGTATCGATTTGGTTCAAAAAGAGATAGATAAATTAAAACAGAAGTATAAAAATTTAGAGTTTACAATTACCGATACGCAAAAAGATACTATTGTGCAAAGTACCGATAATATGTTTGAATCTTTAAGAGATGCAATCATTATGTCCACTATTGTTGTATTTTTCTTTTTGGCTTCGTTTAGACAAGTGCTTGTGGTACTTGTTACAATTCCGCTTGTGTATGCAACTACAATAGCCCTAATGTGGGTTGTCGGGATAGAGTTTAATGTTGTAACGCTAACTGCTATTATTCTAGCCCTTGGCTTGCTGCTTGATGATGCCGTGGTTGTTATGGAGAATATCGAGAGGCACTACCGAGAGAAGCACGAAGAGATACATAAAGCGGTATATGATGGCACAAAAGAGATTATGTTTGCCGATTTAAGCGGAACAATTACAACTATGATAGCCCTATCACCTATGCTTTTTGTAGGTGGATATCCGCAAACTGTTTTTCAGCCGCTTGTTGGAACTCTGCTTTTAGCATTAGCGGCTTCGTATGTTATTTCGATTACGGCTGTGCCATTGTTGTCGTTAAAGATTTTGACTATTAAAGCTCCGGCTGTTTTAAAAGCAGAAGCATTTTTTGAAAAAATTATTGGAGGCTTTAGCGACGCTATTGCTAACTTTTTTGCAAGTGCGGTGGCATTGGCGGTTAAGAGTAAGAGTGCAGCAGTAGCCTATATTTTAGTTCTTATTTTCCTATTTGTTACAAGTGTAAAGGGTGTTATGCCAATAGTTGGGCAAGAGTTAATGCCACCAATGGATACAGGCGGAGTAAAAATTAGCATAACAGTAGATCCAAACTTACCGATAGAAGCGAGCAAAAAGGTGGTAAGAGAAGCGAATAAAATTATCCAAGAAGAGGGCAAATTGCTATATCTCTCTAGTGCAATAGGTAGTGAAGCTGGAGTTATGAGTATAGGTAGTGGTAGTGGAATTGACCATATAAGTATAACTGCAACATATGTAGATAGATACCACAGAGACGAGTCAATATGGGAGATAGAGAGAAGACTTAGAGAGCGGCTAAATAGAATAAAAAATGTAAATAGCGTAGATGTTGTAGATTATGGAGCAACAGCCCTTGCAAGCTTAAGAGCAAATCTTGATGTTACGCTTTATAGTAATGATTTAAAAAACTTACAAAAAGCCGGAGATATAGTAGCAGAAGCGATGCACAAAACTGCTGGAGTTGTCTCTGTTTCTAAGACTTGGTTAAATAATAAAAAGGTGTATGAGTTTGAGGTAAATGAGAAGAGAGCCGCATATTATGGTTTAACTAACGAAGATATAGCAAAGCAGTTACAAATATTTATAAGGGGTGCAAAAGCTTCATCTTTTTATCTGCAAAACAGCACAGACTTTGGTATAAGAGTATGGGTAGATGAAGATAAAAGAGATGATTTAAAGAGTCTAAAAGCTTACCTTTTAAGCACCAAAAAGGGTAAAGTGCCACTAAGCGATATTGTAACTTTTAAATCTATAAACGAGCCATCTCTTATTACAAGAGAGGGGTTAAAATATACACTAAATGTTTACGGCTTTAGAGAAAAGGCGGCAATTTCTCATATTATGAGCAATTTCGAAAAAGCTTTTGAAGGCAAAAAGCTACCAGAGGGTGTAGAGATGGAGCAGACAGGAGATATTAAGCAATTCCAAAGTTCAGCGGCTAGAATGATAGGAGCTATCGGCTTTGCAGTTGCGTTAATATTCTTTACACTTATCGCTCTATTTAATTCTATTAAAATATCTTTAATGATAATTCTTTCGATTCCGCTAACGATAATAGGTGCAGCTTGGATGATGCTTATTATGCACTACCACACCTCAATGCCAGCGATGATGGGCTTTATACTTCTTAGCGGAATTATTGTAAATAATGCAATTTTACTTATACACTTCGCACTAGAGAAGATGCAAGCAGGGCTTAGCAAATATGAGGCAATGCTAGAGAGTATAAAAATTAGAACAAGACCAGTACTTATGACAGCCTTTGCAACATCAGCAGGAATGCTACCAGTTGCCCTTGGAAGTGCCATAGGCTTAGAGAGATTAGCACCTCTAGGAGCAGTAGCAATCGGAGGCTTAATTGTAGGAACATTCCTAACTCTTCTATTTATTCCGTTGGTATTTATATGGACAGTTAAAAAAGAAGATGTTATGGAGAGTTAAGAGGCGGGGTGGTAAGAGATGAGTAGTAGTTGTGGCTATGCCACACGCAGATAGCTTCTTTCTTAACACTCCCTTAATAAATTTTGACTATACTAATTGAATGAAAAAGATACTACTACTAGAAGATGATGAAATACTTTATGAAACACTTATTGAATTGCTAGAGGCAGAAGGCTTTGATGTGGTGCATGTTAAAGATGGGCAAGAGGCTTTAGATGCTACTTTTGTTTCGCAATTTGATTTGATGCTTTTAGATGTAAATGTGCCATTTATTAATGGTTTTGAGCTATTAAAAGAGTTGAGAGAATCAGGCAACGCAACACCTGCAATATTTTTAACTGCCCTTACTGATATATCTTCGCTCTCTCGAGGTTTTGAGATTGGGGCAGATGATTACATTAAAAAGCCGTTTGATTTCGACGAGCTTTTAGTTCGCATAAGAGCATTATTAAAAAAGCAGTATAACGGCACTAAAGCAGAGATTGGAGATTTTGTTTTTGATATAGAGAAGGAGGAGTTATATAGAAATGGTAAATTTATAAAGCTTACTCCTTATGAGACTACAATTACAAAAATACTACTTAAAAACAGAGGTAATACTGTATCTAAATATGAGTTACTCGATTTACTAAACGAAGGCGAAGAGATGAGCGAAGGTGCTTTGAGGGTGCATATAAATAGTTTAAGAAAAATTGGTTTGCCTATAATTACTATACGAGGTGTGGGGTATCGCTTTGAAAAAGCATGAAAAAAGAGCCTTTTATAAGTTTTTCTTTATATACTTTTTTAGTGTAGCAAGTTTAATATTTGTTGCTGGCTTTTTATACTTTACACAGATGAAAAACCAATACTTAAATGCCGAAGCATATTCGGTTATAAGTTACGCTAGAGCCATAAAAATGGGCAACTCCTTAGAGCCATACAAAGATGAGTATAATTATAGTGTAGAGCAGAAAGATTTTAAAAATTTTAATATAAAAAATTTTACTAGAGATAGAGATAAATTTATTAAATATGTGCCAAAAAGCAGAGGCGGGGTCTATTTTAAAATTAGCAAATCTACAAAGAGTTTTGATAAAAAGGTTAAAGCATTGCAATACAAAATACACTTAGCACAACTTTTACTGCTTTTGCTTTTTGGCTTTATTAGCTATGTTTTGGCAAAGAATGCCATAAAGCCCTTGAAGCAAAGTATATCTACATTAGATAAGTTTATAAAAGATTTAATACACGATTTAAATACCCCAATAACTGCGATAAAGCTAAATATGAAACTCTTGCAAAAAGATTCACAGTTTGCAAACAGTAAAGCACTTTGGCGAGTAAATAAAGGGGTGCATAGTATCTCTGAATTGTATGAGAATTTAACCATTTTACTACAAGAAGAGACATTTCAGGTAGATAAGGTAGATATTTTTAATATTGTTGATGAGGTTGTGGCTATGCATAAAACACTCTACCCAAATATCGACTTTATGCTTGAAAATTTTACACTTATAGTAAAAACAAATCCACAAGCCCTAAAGCAGATTTTGCAAAATATAATATCTAATGCTTGTAAATACAATAGAAAAGATGGTTTTGTTAAAATTTATGCAAAAGAAGATAGTCTCTATATTCAAGATAGTGGTAAAGGAATAGAAAATCCAGAAAAGATATTCGAACGCTCATTTAGTGGCGAAAACAGTAGCGGAATCGGACTAGATATTGTAAAAAGATTAGCCTCCGCTTTAAATATAAAAATAGATGTTAAATCTAGCAGTGCCGGGACTATATTTATTTTGAAGTTTGATTTGGATTTGGATTTGGGATGTAGGATATGAGAATTTGGGTGTGAGCTATGAAAAGAAAATATGCAATGCTACATCCTTCATCCCACATCCTTCATCCTGAATCCTTACCTTAACATTCCCCTAACAGACTTTGGTTAAACTGTCACAAAAATTGGAAAAAAATATGAAAAAGAGTGCTATTTTTATAGTAGCGAATTAAGCAGTGGTATAACTAAATAGTTGCCATTGCTAGAGCTTTAACAAAGAAGCCAATTATTATCCCAAATTTTGCGATAAAGTCTTAACAATTAATAGTCGAGGAGAATATAGATGAAGATATTATTTAAAATAGCTTTAGTGGGGCTGGTTCCACTTACTATAAATGCAACGAGTTTAAAGAGTATGCTAAATTATGCACTAGAGCATAATTCGAATGTAAAAGCTCAAGGTTATGATATATCTTCTAAATCACAAGATTTTAGAAGTGCATCAAGCCTTTTGAAGCCAACAGTAGATGTAGGAGCTAGCTACTCTAAATTAGATATTGATGTACCCGATACGCAAATTGGGCAGACGGCAGTTGGTTTTATAAAATTTGGAATGAACCTCTATGATGGTGGCAAAAGTAAATCTATAAAAAGAGAGAAGCGTTTAAGAGTACAACTGGCAAAATACTCAAAAACAGATACAGTAAAACAGACACTTTTACAAATTGTTACCCTCTATTTTAACATACGAACAATAGAAGATGAAATCAAAGCTTTCAGGTTTAAATCGAAAGCTCTGCTAAGAGATTACAAAAATACAAAACAAAAATATAATTTGCAAATGATAACTTACGATGAGGTTTTAAAGATTAAATCTGAGTATGAAGATAACAAATATCAGATAGAAGAGTTAAAATACCAAAGGGAAGAGGCGTATAGAAACCTCTCTTTACTTGTTGGCAAAAAGATAAAACATATAAGGCATGCAAGATTTGCAACTATTAAGCATCTGCACTACACACCAAGCTCTACAATTAAAGCGTTGCAGACAAATGTAGCAATATTAAATGAGGGTATTAAGCAAGTCGAGGCAAACAAAAAGCCTAAAGTGAGATTAGAAGATACACTAAGCGTATATGGCTACAACGATTATGATAGAACTAGATTAAGAAACCTGCCACATACCCAAAATAAGATTTCTTTAACTATGACTATGAATCTTTACGACACTAGCACAAAAGCTAAAAAAAGGTCGATTAGTTTTGCTAAAAGAAAAGCAAGAGAGCAACTTAAATACAATAGCGAAAAAGAGAAAATGCTATATGATTTAGCTCGTAAAAGATTACACACCCAAAAAGTTAAAATAGCTTCTGCTAAAGCTGCTTTAAATATGGCAAATAGGGTTTATAAATCTGCACGAGTTAAGTATCAAAACGGAATGATAGATATAATTACATACTTAGATGCATTAAGCAAAAAAACAATAAATCAGGCACTATATTATAAAGCTCTTAACGATTACGAAATAGCCAAGGCAAATTACTATTTTGTGAGTGGAGACAATTACAGAAGAGTAATTTCGCATATCAGGTAATTGTCTTAAGGGCACCTCCATTGCCATTAAGCTAAGAGTTTTAACTCCATAAAATGCATAAAGCTTAAAGCACAAAGCACAAAGCACAAAGCTAGCCATTGCGTCATTCCCGTGGAAACGGGAATCTACGGTTTAAATTGTCAAAAAAGTTAAATTGCTATTTATAGACAGTTAAAATTGTAGATTCCCGTTTTCACGGGAATGACGGCGATGGTAGATTATCAATTTTATTTAATAATTAATGCCATTAAATAGCTATAGAATCCTTAACTTAATGTTCTGTCTTAAAAATCCCTTAAATCTTAACAAAAAACCCTTAAACTCTTACATAATTTTCACAAAATTCTCTTTTGTATTTTACAACTGCAAATATGATTTTCATTAACTTATTCATACAGGCAACTATGGCAGTCATTTTTGTTTTACCATTTTGTAGTAATCTCTCATAAAACTCTTTAATTATCTTATTGTGTCTTATTGCACTTAGTGTTGCCATATATAATACTTTTCTAGCAATAGGACTACCCTTTTTAGATATACGACCTCTTCTTTTAACTGATGTTCCTGATTCATAAGGAGATGGGGCTATGCCAATAAAGGAGCAAACCTTTTTTGCACTATCAAACTCTTTAAAGTCATTAAATATAGCTATTACCATAGATGATACCATTATCCCAACTCCTGGTATCTTATTTAACAAGTCATACTCTTTAGAGAAGTTCTCTTTTAACTTTTTATTTAAAAGCTTTTTTAACTTATCTATTATCTTACTGTTTTTATCTAAAAGCTCTTGTTTGAATTTAACTACTTCACTAGAGTAGTATGCTTGGCTTTTAAGAGCTTTAATTTGATTATTTAAAGCAGTATTGGCTAAATTAATATCATCTATAGCTTTAGCCATATCCTCTATATCTTTTTGCTCTTTAGACTTTAGCTTAAAGAGTGGTAACTCATCATAGTTTTTATAAGCATATTGAGCTATCAATTTAGAATCACTACTATCTGTTTTTACTCTTCTTAATTTAGAGTTAGAGTAGCTTTTAATAATTAAAGGATTTATAGCACTAACAGTAAAACCCTCTTTGTGTAGTTGGTATGCTAATTTAGTATGGTATACACCAGTAGCTTC
>WFYP01000176.1 GCA_015490055.1 Nitratifractor sp. | reverse complement strand
ATAGTTGCCTGTATGAATAAGTTAATGAAAATCATATTTGCAGTTGTAAAATACAAAAGAGAATTTTGTGAAAATTATGTAAGAGTTTAAGGGTTTTTTGTTAAGATTTAAAGGATTTTTAAGACAGAACATTAAGTTAAGAGTTTTAACTCCATAAAATGCATAAAGCTTAAAGCACAAAGCCAAAAGCTTGCCACCATGTAATTCCCGTGAAAACGGGAATCCACAGTTTAAATTGCCGAAAAAGCACTTTTTCAACTTTTGGGCAGTTATAATTGTGGACTCCCACTTCTGTGGGAGTGACGAAATGGTTAGCTTTAAGCTTTCGGCTTTTAGCTTAAAGCCAAAAAAATGGATGTAATATCCTTAACTTAATAGCATTGGAGGTGCCCTTCAGTTATATAAGTTATAGAGCTCCTAGTTTCTTTCTAAGACTTCGTTTCATCATCTTTTTTAAATTTCTTGGCTCTAGTATCTCTATTTTTGGTAGCCACTTAATTACAATATCCTCTACCTCTCTAAAGTTTGTAACACGGTAGCTAAGCTTTATTGAGCCATCTTCGTACTCTTGCAAAATTCGCTGAGATGCTAAATATTTTTTGCGTTTAAAGTATCTAGCGATAGATTTATCGGCTTTTAGTATCACCTCTACTTCATCGCCTTTAAAGTTAGCCCAAGGGCTTTGTAGTTTTTCTATAAATTCTACAATAGATGCCTCTTTATTAAAGCTCTTGCCTGTATAGCTAATATCTACAATCATTGAAACTCTGCGGTACTCAAATCTCGATTTTGTTGCATAAAGCCCAACGACATAGAAGTTTTCGTTTAGAAATACTATTTTATATGGTTGCAGTTTGGCATAAAAGATTTTCTCTTGAGTTCTGTAGCCTATTTTTATCTCTTTTCTAAACTTTATAGCGTGCTCTAATTTAGAGAGAATATCAAAATTTGTCAATTTCTCAAAGGGGCGAGTTTTAAAGTCGTAAACAGTCTCAGCACGCTTAATTAGGGCTTTTGTGTTATCACTGATTTGGCTAGATTTACGCGTAGTGTCAAAAAGGTTTACAATATTTGCAAGTGTCATTAAATCGCTAGCATTAAGCACACTATCTAAAAGCACTCTCTCATAAGCTCGGTAACACTCGCCTTCTTTACTCATAAAATCACCAAAAATATCCCGAATAACTTCAAAATCCCGCCGAATAGTACGCTCACTAACTTCATACTCCTCTGCAAGCCGACTAACACAAAGCTTCTTACCTTCGTTTAAGAGTTTTAGTATCTCTATTGTTCTATATAGTGAGTTTCTCATTTTTATCCTTCGGACACTATTTGTCATTGATATATTATACCATTTTCTCAACAAAACAAAAAGGAGTAGAAATGGACTGTTTTATTAGATATATAAATAATGAAAATAATATAAAGATAAAGGTAAAAAATGGACAATTTAAGGGTTTTTGCATCAAGCAAGAATTGGATAGATACAAGAAGTGTTGAGGCTTTAGAGAAGATTACGCATTTTAAAGGTGTAAAGAGTGTTGTAGGGTTGCCGGATTTAAGCGTTGGGCTTGTGCCTAATGGTATGGCAGCTCTTATTGAAGATAGAGTATATCCGCACTTAATTGGTGGGGATATTGGCTGTGGTATGAGCCTCTTTGAAGTGCCTATTAAGGCAAAAAAGATAAAGGTAGAGAGGTTTGCTAAACATTTGGCTAAAGTAAATAGCTTAGATGAAGTAGATATTGATTTGCCAGAGCTTGGATACAACTTGGGAACTATTGGCAAGGGTAACCACTTTGCAGAGTTGCATTTAGTTAATAAGGTGCAAGATGAGGAGCTTTTTGAAGAGTCGGGGCTTAGTAAAGAGTCGTTATATACCTTAATTCATAGTGGTTCGAGAGCCTTTGGGCAGATAGTTTTCGATAGAGTATCTGGTAAGTATGAGCCATCTTTTGGTTTAAGTATAGATGAGGCAAAAGAGTACTTAGAAGAGCACGATAGAGCTATAGAGTATGCAAAGCTAAGCCGTGCCCAGATTGCTAAGCGTCTGCTTAAGGCTATAAAACTAGAGCCAACTATTAAAAAGGTCAGTGACACTGCACACAACTCTATTACAAAAACTGCTGATGGTTGGCTACATAGAAAAGGTGCAACGCCGACCGATAAAGGGGCGGTTATTATAGCTGGCTCTCGTGGGAGTTTAAGTTATTTGGTAATGCCAACTAAGAGTACTAAAAAGTCTAACTACTCTTTAGCTCACGGTGCTGGCAGAAAGTGGGAGCGAAGTTCAGCAGAGGCAAAGCTTCGCAACCACTACAGCAAAGCTGACCTTTGCCGAACAAGCATAGGCTCTAGGGTGATTTGTAGCGATAGCAAACTACTTTACGAAGAGGCACCGCAAGCGTATAAAAATATAGATGTCGTTATAGAAGATTTAGTAGAAGCTGGTTTAGCTACTGTTGTAGCAAGTTTTCGCCCGATACTAACATACAAGGAGTAGCAAATGTTAGTGCAAATTAGTAGCGGAAATGGCGTAGATGAGGTATGCAGAGCTATATATTACTTTTTAACTTGGCTAGAGGGAAGATATAGTTTTGAAGTACTCAAAATAGAGTATGCAAAATGCAAAGATTGCTATAAATCGGTGCTTTTAAAAACTGCCGACGAAGCCATTTTGAAATTGGAGGGTACGCATCTGTGGCGGTGCCAGAGCCCTTTTAGAGCAAAACATAAAAGAAAGAATTGGTACTTTTCGCTAGCTATTATAAAAGTGCAAGACTCTATTAGCTTCGATGAAAGTAAGGTTATATACCAAACGATGAAGAGCCCAAAAAAGGGTGGACAACATGTAAATACCACTTGTTCAGGTGTTCGAGCAATCTATAAGCCACTAAATATAGAAGCCGTAAGTTACGATGAGCGAAGTCAGCACCTGAATAAAAAAAGAGCCTTAGAGCGACTTATAAAAAGAGTGCAAGAGCTCGAAACTGCAAATGAATCCAAACAAAAGAGCAAACAGTGGCAAGAGGGCAAAGAGTTAGAGAGAGGTAACTGTATTTTAATTTTTGAAAGTGAAAGATACATTTTAAGCAAAAATAGTAGAATTCTACTATTTTAAGCTAAAATTGTATTAAATATAAACCCAATAGCCATAATTCCTAAGGCAACTGTTGTAAAGAATATTGCTATAAGTTTCATAGATAATATTTTCTTTAATATCATGGCTTCTGGTAGGCTTAAGGCTGTTATTGCCATCATAAAGCTAAGAGCCGTACCAAGTAGCATACCTTTATTTGTAAGTACTTCAATAAGTGGCATTACTCCGGCTGCATTTGAATACATAGGCACGCCTAAAATAGTAGCTAATGGTACAGCATACCAAGCATTTCCACCCGCATATTTTACAATAACTTCTGTAGGTACATAACCATGTATAAAAGCTCCAATGCCAACACCTATTAAAATATACAACCATACTTTTTTAAGTATATCTGTTGTGTAGTTCCAAGATTCTATAGCTCTCTCTTTAAATGGTATTTTTATCTCTTCGATTGCTGCGGGCTTAACTTCTGGTGGCTTTATTAAAATTTCATCTTCTAAATTCATTTTACCAATAACAATACCTGCAATAATTGCTACAAGTAGCCCAAAGCCAATATATAACGCTGTGATTTTCCACCCAAATAGAGTAAATAGCATAGCTATTGCTATTTCGTTATTCATTGGTGCAGAGATTAGGTAGCTAAAGGTTACACCAAGTGGAATTCGAGCTTGTATGAAACCTAAAAACAGAGGAATAGCTGAACATGAACAAAATGGTGTTATTATACCAAACAGAGCTGCTGCAATGTGTCCTATGAGAGGATGCTTACCAGCTAAATAATCACGAACTTTTTCTGTAGGAAAATAGCTTCTAATTAGTGTAACTATAAATATAATTACTGCTAAGAGTATAAAAATCTTTACTGTATCGAAAAGAAAAAAATCCAATGCACCACCAAGTGCACTTTTGCTATTTAATCCTAGTTGATTATAGACTAAATTATCAACTATTTTTTGCCACCAATCAAACATTATGTTTTCCTTATTTAAAATTTTTAAGCTAACTACTACGGAAAAATACATAGGTATTCTCCTACAAATTGTAATATATAAGATATGTCCAATCTGTAGGGGGCAGACCTATGTGTCTGCCCGTTGGCTTAAATTGCTAATAAAGTTAGCTAACCTTTATTTATCCCAAATACACCATCTCATAAATCTAGTTTGGTCATGAGTTCACGCTTTAAACTACCAAATATGTTAAAAGTCATTAACAAATATTTACAGTAGTTTCGAATTCACGGGACGACACATAGGTCGTCCCCTACAAATACTAAAATGCTTTATATAGGGGCAGACACATGAGTCTGCTCGTTAGCTAGAACTTTCAAAAAACTTTCAAGCATTTATCCACTAATAACCAATAACAAATTACTAATATACTAAATCAAATTCATAATCTCTTCTACACTTAGTAGTTTTCCTGTGCTTACAACTTTGCCATCAATTACTAAACCTGGCGTACTCATTACTCCATACTCCATAATTTTGTTAATATCTTCTACTTTTTCAACTTGTGCAAATTTTCCACTTTTTGCTATAGCTTCTATTACATTCTTTTCTAAAGCTTTGCATTTTGCACAGCCTGTTCCTAAAATTTCTATTTTCATTTTCTTCCTTTGTAAGTTAAATTTCACAATCGCTAGAGATTTTTTTTAGTTCTGGCAAACTAATTGGTATGGTTCTTATCTCTTCGATAGCTTGTAATCTAAATCTATCTAATGGTGTTCTAATAGAGTAATATGACCATCTGCCATCTTTTTTTATAGATAAAAATCCACTATCTTTTAATATTTTTATATGTCTCGATAGCCTAGACTGCAACATATTAAAAGAATTTTGCAAATCGCAAATGCACATAGCACCATATTTATCAATAAACTTTAATAGTTGCACTCTAGTTTCATCATATAAAGCACCAGTGGTTTTTAAAAAGTCCTCTAAAGCTT
>WFYP01000175.1 GCA_015490055.1 Nitratifractor sp. | reverse complement strand
TCCATTTATTATACCAACAGCAATATTGGTATAATATTGCTTAGGGTCAGGTGATGAAAATAAACTTTTAAAAGTTTATTTTCATCACCTGACCCCTTCTTATCAAGGAATATCAATGCAAAAATCCCCACATGAATATGCTAAAGAGACACTAGAGTTAGAAGCTTCCGCACTGCTTGCTAGTCGCGATAGAGTTGGCGAGCAGTTTAATAAGGCGGTAGATATTGTTTTAAATACTACAGGTAAACTTGTTGTTATTGGTGTGGGCAAGAGTGGGCATATTGGCTCTAAAATTGCTGCAACTTTGGCAAGTACCGGCACTCCTAGCTTTTTCCTACACCCAGCAGAGGCGATGCATGGCGATTTGGGAATGATTAGTAAAAACGATACAGTGCTTGCAATTAGTTATAGTGGAGCTAGCGAAGAGCTTACTAATTTGTTGCCACATATTAAAAATTTTAGCGTGCCAATTATTGCAATGAGTCGCTCTAAAAGCTCAGCTATTGGTAAAATGGCGGATGCTCATATAGATATTTCGGTGGAGAAAGAGGCGTGTCCTTTGGGGATTGCCCCGACATCTAGTACAACGCTAACGCTTGCACTTGGCGATGCTTTGGCGATTGCTCTAATGCATATGCGAGGTTTTAAAAAAGAGGATTTTGCTAAATTCCACCCAGCTGGTGCACTTGGCAAAAGGCTCTATCTTAAAGCAGAACACTTTTTAATAGAGCCAAAAAATTTACCAATAGTTAGCCCAGATACACCACTAAAAGAGGCAGTAGTTGCAATGAGTGCAGGTATGCTAGGGCATTTGCTAATAGTAGAAGATGGCAAGCTAGTAGGGTTATTTAGCGATGGCGATTTAAGACGAAGCTTGCTTAAAGATGGCTTCGATTTTAACTCGCCAATAAGCCAATATATGACAAAAGAGCCATATACAATAAAAGATGCTAAAATATTAGCAGTAGAAGCTCTAAAAATTATAGAGAACAAGAAGATTCAGCTACTAATTGTAGTTGATGAGAAAAACAGCGTTGTAGGTGCTTTGCACTTGCACGATTTAATAGAAGCAGGGGTAGAAAATGAGACTAAATAAGTTCATTTCGCACAATACAAAATACTCAAGACGCGAGGCAGATAGATTAATCGAAGAGGGTAAGGTAAATATAAACCGTAAGCCAATTAAAGATTTTAGTTATCAAGTGCAAAAAGAGGATAGAGTATTTTTAAATGGCAAAGAGATTCATCCAAAAGGTAAACAAGAGCTAACAATGATAGTTTACAATAAACCAAAAGGCTCGTTAGTAACTAAAAAAGATGATAGAGGCAGAACAACAATTTACCACCTTTTACCTGGAAAATTTAGACACTTTTTGCCAGTTGGAAGATTAGATTACGCAAGCGAAGGCTTACTTCTTTTAACTGATAATGTAGAAGTAGCAACAAAACTGATGCAGAGTAATCTCCCAAGGGTTTACAATATAAAGATAGATAAACCACTAAGCGAAGCTATGGTAAATGCTATGAGAGATGGCTTAAGCTTAGAAGATGCTAGTGCTGGAGCACACGAAAAAAGTAGAGTAAAATCTATGACTTTTGCTCCATTTTTAGGCTTTAGTGAGCGTGGTACTACCGGCAAATATACAAAACTTCGTGTGGCAATAACAGAGGGTAAAAACCGAGAATTAAGACGCTTTTTTGCTCATTTTGATGCGAATGTAGTAGATTTAAAGCGTGTATCGTATGGATTTATAGAGTTAAATAATCTACCAGAGGGTAAAACTAGATATTTAACTCATAAAGAGTACGATGAATTGCATAAATATTTAAAAGAAGAGATAGAATTATAGTATAATAACGGCAAAGAGGAGGAAAAATGCAAACAGTTAAGTTTAACACAAAATACAGGTCTGAAATGATAGACATAACAGAACGAGTTCGTGAAGAGGTTGTAAAAAGAGGTATTACAAACGGTATGTGTACAGTTTTTACAACACATACGACAGCATCTGTACTCTTTTTTGAAAACAAAGACCCAAAACTTAGAAGAGACTTTTTAAGCTCTCTTAATCGTATAGCTCCAGCAGATGCAAATTATGAAAGCGATGATGAAAATGCACCTGCACATATAAAATCTAGCTTGTGTGGTCCAAGAGTTGTTTTGCCAGTAGTTAATGGGCAACTATTTTTAGGGCAGTGGCAAGCTATCTTCTTTTGCGAATTTGATGGTCCAAGAGAAAATAGAGCTTACCATATTCAAGTAATATAAAAAGCGTAGGGGCAGACCTATGTGTCTGCCCGTAAATCAAAATTGGCAATAAAGTTTATAGAGATAGGATTAATTTAGATGAATTTGGCTCGTAAGTATCGTCCACAGGTTTTAAAAGATGTATTGTCTCAAGAGCATCTTTTAGGCGAGAGAGGGCTTTTTACTAACTTTTTGAAAAATGGCTACTTTCCTAATGCTCTGCTTTTTGGCTCGCCAGGTTGTGGTAAAACTACTATCTCTAGGCTAATTGCTAAAGAGTTAGGACGAGATTTTTATGAGTTTAATGCAACCTCTATTAAGGTAGATGAGCTTCGTAAAACTATAAACTCTTACAGGGGGCAGTTTACCCAGCCACTTATATTTATAGACGAAATCCACAGACTCTCTAAAAACCAGCAAGAGGTACTTTTACCATTTATGGAAAATGGCGACTGTATTATAATAGGGGCATCTACACAAAACCCATACTACGCACTAACTTCGGCTTTTCGCTCAAGAAGCCACCTTTTTGAGCTTAACCCAATTAACGATAAAGATTTGACAAATTTAATTCAAGATATAGCCACTAAAGAGGGTTTTGAGCTATCAAATGAGGCACTAAATTTTATTGTAAGTAGCTCTAGTGGCGATGCTAGAGGGGCTATAAATTTGCTAGAGAGTGCTTCTTATGTTAATAAAAATATAGAGTTAGCAACTCTAAAACAGATACGCCCACACGCCCTGCAAGGTGGAAGTAGTGAGGGCGATAGCCACTACGAGCTAACATCTGCTATGATAAAGAGTATCCGAGGGTCAAATATAGATGCAGGGCTTTACTACTTAGCAAGACTTATAGAGGGTGGTGAACCCCCAGAGTTTTTAGCAAGACGCCTTGCAATTTTAGCTGCCGAAGATATAGGTAACGCCAACCCAAATGCCCTAAATTTAGCAAGCTCTACACTAAATATTGTACTACATATTGGCTACCCAGAAGCTAGAATTCCACTAGCCCAATTAGTAATATACTTAGCCTCTAGTCCCAAATCTAACAGTGCATACAAAGCTATAAATTCTGCTCAAAAAGTCATAAAAGATGGGCTAATGCTAAATGTACCTAATCATATAAAAACACACGCTAAAGATTATATATACCCACACGATTTTGGTGGATACGTAGAACAAAACTATTTAGAAAAAGATATAAACTTCTACCAAAGCCAAGGAGCTGGCTTTGAAGCAAAGTTAAATGAGTGGCTAGAGAAGATTAAGGGCACCTCTAATAATATCAATTATATTTAATTAAGCTCCTTATAATTTTGTAAAGAGTTTTTAATGTACCTGCTGGCTTTCTGCTACCACTCCAGTATGCTATAACAGCAGTTTGGAATTTAGGATGTTGATATAGTTGAACCATTTTATTTACCCACCAATCATTTTGTAAAAAAATGTTTTGAAGAGTACGAAGAAATTTAAATTTTTTTAAATATAAACTATTCCATGATTTTTCATACAATAGTGGGTCATCTTTTATTATAGCTTCTGCTGCAAGCTGTCCAGATTTTAATGCATAATATATACCTTCGTATGTAAAAGGTAGTACTAACGATGCACTATCTCCAACATAAAATACATTATCTTTATACAGAGTTGTACGCTTCCAGTGTGGAATAAAGTAACCTTTTGCTTTTGGTATAGAAGCTACTATTTTAGATTTTTTTAAAAAATTGTTATAGAAATATTTCATTTTATATTTATTATTGGCAACTAATCCAATATTAATACCGTTGTGGTGTGGAAAAATCCAAGAGTAATGTTTTGGCGATATATCATCTCCAAACCAAAATTGACATGAAGAACTTGTTTTCTCTTGTATATTGGCATAATAAGTTAAAACTCTATTTGGGTATTCTTTTAATAGTTGCCATCTAGTTTGAGAATTCACACCATCGGCTGCAATAGCATATTTAGCATTAATAGTTATTTCTGTACCATCTAATTTGCGTGCTAAAATTTTTACACCCTCTGGTTTTGTAGATATACGAATCACTTTTGCATTAAGAAATTTTGCTCCTGCTTCTACTGCTAATTCTCTTAGTGTTTTATCAAAATTTTGGCGATGAACTATAGCTAAAGGATAGTTAGATATATCAATAGATACTTTTTTGAGTTTTGGAGATACAATATCTATAGTTTTAACTACTTTGCTGATAATAGTTTTTGGAATATCAAACTCATCAAATGCTTTTAGAAATAAGCCTCCGCCACAAGGTTTATCGAAACTTAAATTTTTTTCTATTAAAAGCACATCTTCTTTGGCAGAAGCTAGATATTTAGCAGCATTTGCTCCAGAGGGACCGCCTCCGATAATAACAGTTTTAATTGCTATAGTATCCATTTCAACCTCACTTTATACTACATATTATTGATATATTTTATTATATCAAAATAATATCTTTGTATAAAAATATAGTACAACTATAAATCTAAAAAATAAAAAGATTATGCTAAAATTCTGAAAAAAGGTTTTAAGTGGCTTTAGATAGTAATATAAGCGAAAATAATGTAACAGCAGTAGCAAAAGTGGCTACAAAAGTAGATAGTAGTTTTGACGCTTTTGCCCAACATATTTTAGTTGGAATATATAAGCAATTTCCAATACTTGGGTATAATATTGCTGGGATAACATATGGGCAGTTGCTAGTTGCTACTCTTTTGTTTTTATTTATCTTTTTTATAAGAGGTATTTTTGTCTCTTTATTTATTAAGTATCTTTTAATACTTACTGCCAAAACTGAAACTAAGTATGATGATAGAATTGTGCGCTCTTTAACTAAACCGTTAAGATTTACTTTTTTAATACTTGGATTGTTTATTTTTGTATCTGTTCTTTATATAAAAAATCACTATATATATCTAATTTTAGACTCTATGATTATTATAAATATATTCTGGATAATATGTGCATTTATCTATGCTTTGCAAGGTATTGTGCATAAAGCTATGAATAAATTATCTGGAGAATTGTCTGATAGTCTGTCTAAATTTGTGCTAAGAATTGTCTATATAATAGTTTGGGTAACATGTATATCTTCGGTTTTAAGTCTTTGGGGAATAAATGTTACAGCACTTTTTGCCTCTTTAGGTCTTGGTGGTTTGGCTTTTGCACTTGCAGCGAAAGATACAGCTGCAAATCTCTTTGGTTCTATTGCAATTTTGGTAGATAAAAGTATAAAAATTGGCGACTGGGTCAAGGTAAATGGTATAGAAGGAACAGTTGAAGATATAGGTATGCGTACAACAAAAATTAGAACATTTTACAAATCTTTAGTAGTTGTGCCAAATCAAATTGTTGCAAATAGCAATATCGAAAACTTCTCACGAAGAGATACAAGACGAATTTTAATGCGACTAGGGTTATCATACGATACTACTAATAAGCAGATAGAGGCTATAGTTAAAGATATAAAAGCCCTTTTAAAATCACATAAAGGTATTGCTAAAAACGAGACTCTGCTTGTAAATTTTGATAACTTTGGCGATAGTGCAAAAGAGATATTTGTATATACATTTACAAATACAGCAAATTGGCAAGAGTATTTAAAAATTAAAGAGGATATACAGTATAAAATTAATGATATAGTTACAAAGTATGGCTCTTCGTTTGCTTTTCCGTCGCACTCTTTATATATAGAATCGATGCCAACAGCCGATACAAAGCAAAATTAACATATAATTTATGTAAAAAATAGGCAAAATATGCAGTATAAATATAAAGGTCTTAGCAAAGATGGTAAAAAAGTCAAGGGCGTTCTAGTTGCAGGAAGTTCTACTGAAGCTAAGCAAATTTTAAAAAGTAAAGGTATTTTTTATCAAAGTTTGGTAGAGAGTAGAAGTGTAAATATACTCTCTAACTTAAAAAAACGCCCAATGAGTGGTAACTTAATGAGTGCTTTCTCTAAAGAGTTAGCAAGTTATATAGACTCTGGTATGACTATTGTTACCGCATTAAAACTTATGCACAATCAGCATAAATCAGAAAAAAAGTACGCCTCTTTTATCGAAGAGGTAAAGAAGCAAGTAGAGGAGGGTAAATCTCTATATGTTGCTCTAAATTCACAATCTGTTTATGAGTTGCCAGAATTCTTTTTGCAGAGTATTAATGTATCTGGACAGAGTGGTAAAATGGGCGAAGTTCTCTCTACTATGGGAGAGTTTTTTAGCTCTCAAGGCGAAGTTAAAAAGCAAGCTACTAATGCTATGATTTACCCTACATTTATATTTATTGTGGCAATAGGAATGACAGCCTTTTTAATTACCTTTGTTGTTCCAAAAATTACACAAATTTTTGAAGATACCGGTCAAAAATTACCAACTATTACTAATGTTGTTTTGGCAATGAGCGACTTTTTTACACACTATTGGATGTATATAATTATTTCGCTTATTTTAATTGTTGCCCTATTTCAATTCTCTTATTCAAAAATTTATTCATTTAGAAAGATGATAGATGCTATTCTTTTAAAAATGCCTGTAATTGGCGGAATTATTCAAAATTATGAGTTAGGAAGATTTAGTTATATTTTAGCACTTATGCTAGATTCAGGTGTCTCTTATGCACAAGCTGTACAGTTGGCTTCGACTACATTTAATAACTCTGCATTAAGAGACCTTTTTGATAAAGCATCGGCTAAGGTTATAGAGGGTAACAAACTCTCTGTTGCACTATATAGAACAAAAGGTGTTAAACCTAAGAAAAACTTTATGCAATCACTTGCACTTGGCGAAGAGAGCAGTAGCGTAGCTTCTATTTTAAAAAGTATATCGAAACTCTATAACGAAGAGAATAAAGATAGAATAAAGATTCTTTTAAGTTTAATGGAACCGTTTATGATGTTATTTATTGGTGGAATTGTTGGTACTATTGTGCTAGCTATGTTACTTCCAATTTTCAGTATGGGCTTAGGAGCAAAATAGAATGGCAAAACAGAGATTTAGAGATACGAAACAGGGAAAGGTATCAAAAAGTGCAAAAACAGTGAAAAAAAGTAGCGGTGATGAGTTAAGATTTGCAACTAAAAAAGATTACTTTAAAGCAGTACTTACCGATAGTTTTATGCTTTTAATGCCTATTATGTATATTGTATTTTATTTAGTATTTGGTAGTCGAGAAGAGTACGCACACCATTGGCAATTAGGGGGATTGTATATTTTTTCTGGTTTGGCGATTGTTGAGTCAATATTTTTAATATTAAAAGGTCAAACTCCAGGAATGAAGGCTTATAATTTAAAACTTATATCTCTTTATACCAAAAAAAAGCCTCTTCCCGTGCTTATAATTGTAAGACAGATACTCTCTAAAATAGTATTCTTAATGTGGGGTTGGGTGGTGATGTTTTTTAGAAAAGATAATAGAAACTTACAAGATATTATACTTTATACTGCATTAGTTTATGAAAAACCTAACGCTTAACCCCTTTAAAAGTGTAGCGCTTAGCCTATCGCTTTTTTACTTTTTTTACTTTGCTATGGTTGGGGTGTATGTTATCTTTATGCCTAAAGTTTTAAAAGATTTAGGCTATACATCTGTAGAGATTGGAGCAATATATACAAGTGCTCCTCTTATGCGTTTTCTGCTTCCCTTTATATTTAAGCGATGGATAAAATTAACCAATAGAGTATTTTATATATCTTTAATAGCTACTGCATTAATAACTGCTCTATTTTTTATAACAATAAATAATTTTTGGCTCTTTTTGCTAGCAAACTTTGCATTTGGCGGAGCTATGGGGGCAGTTTTACCATTTGTAGAGATTATTGCACTAGAGCACATTGGTAAAGAGAATTATGGCAGAGTTAGATTATGGGGCTCTATTGGTTTTGCTGCTATTGCATTAGTTTTAGGTGGTATTTTAAATAGCTATATAATGGCTTTAAGCTTTTTGTTTGCTATGGCATTTTTAACAACTATATTTGGCTTTATAGTCGCAAGATTCGATAAAAATGTATCTATAAAAGAGCAGACCGCAAAATCTAGTAATGCTAGCTTTTCACTATATAAATATTGGGCATTTTGGGTTAGTATATTCCTTTTTCAATTAAGTTTTGGGGCTTTCTATAACTTTTTTACAATATATGAAACAAGCAATGGCATACCATTAAATGTGGTAAGTTACTTATGGATTTTTGGTGTAACTTGCGAAATTGTTATGTTGATTTTTCAAGGTCCACTACTTAAAAACTTCAATTTGCTAACACTACTTATATTAACAACATTAAGTGGAGTGTTTAGATGGCTACTTATTGCTTTTTATCCCGAAAATATTACATTAATGCTAATAGCTCAAGCAACGCATGCTTTAAGTTTTGCACTCTACTATACAGCTGCAATTACATATGTATATACGCTATATAAGCAAAAGCAGTTAGCTCAGCAGTTCTTTTTAGGTATTAGTTTTGGCTTAGGTGGTGCAGTTGGCGCTATAATATCTGGGCTTATATACAAAATATCTCCTAGTGGGCTTTTTATCTTCGAAGCATTTATTGCACTACTTGCTGCACTATTTCTATTTATACATAAAAGAAGAAAAGAGTATGTTAAATAATGCTGTAATTTTAGCTGGTGGCAAAAGTAGCCGAATGGGTGAAGATAAATCTTTAATGCCATTTGGTGGCTATAATAGTATGGTAAAGTATCAATATAGACGCTTAGAAACACTCTTTAAAAATGTATATATAAGTGCAAAAGATAATAAATTTGACTTTGATGCCAATATTATATTAGACAGATACCCACAAAGCTCCCCTTTGGTTGCAATAGCTTCTATTCTCGAAGAGTTAAATGATGACTTCTTTTTAATATCTGTAGATATGCCACTTCTCTCTTTCGATGCTATTAACACTCTTTTGGAAGCATATAATAGAGATAAAAAATGTGATATATATGTACTAGAAAGTCCAAATGGCTTAGAACCAACTGCCACTATCTACACTAAAAATATATTGAAAAAGATAGAAAATAATTTAAAAAATGGCATTCATAGATTAAATTATTTAATAAATTCTTCAGACAAAGTT
>WFYP01000174.1 GCA_015490055.1 Nitratifractor sp. | reverse complement strand
CTATAGCCTCTAATGGTATAGATAAAACTGAACCATAATTTTCTGCTCCAAAACCTGCTTCGAAGTTAAATGTCTCTTTATTTAAACTTGAACTCTCATATGAGTATCCTGCAATAATAAACATTGCAATTTCATCAAACTCGATTATCTCTTTTGGAATAATTGGATTAAAGTTTATAACATTTGTATAACTAATTATAGAAAACTCTATACCTTTTTTTAGCAGAAGTGCTAGTGTGTCGTATATATTTTTTTTAGATAACTCTTTATACTCATTTGATTGAAAAAACTCTTCTAAGTTTTCTGCATTTTTCATTTTATTCCTTTATGAGGTTTATCATAGAACTATTCATATCTCTACTTATTTGGAGCTAAAGCTTCTTGGGGTAAAAATGATATATTTAGTTCAACTCTATTTATCATAGCATTTAATAGTGCAATTTTACTGTAATTTTTTAAATCTTTATAATGAACATCTGTTTTAATTAACTCTTTGTTATCTAAATATCGATTAAGGGTTGTACCTTGTAGTAGTGGGGTTTTGGGTGTGTGCCATTTTTGACTTTTGGTGTGAAGTAGTGCAATGTTTGCTATTGTTGTATCTCTTAGGTAACCATTTTGGGTTATTATAAACTCATCGGCTTGTTGCTTTTGTAGTGGGGTTAAAAAGTCTCTATTAAAATATTTAAATTTGTAATTTATATTTGGAATTTCTACTAATAAAAGGGTGGATATTCTTTTTTGCTTATATATATAGTAATCTTTTGAGACTAATCCATTTATATCATAAACAATTTTTGCTCGATATAAATTATCTGTTGGATGGCTGCTTAGAGTCTCTTTTAAATTTAATTTTGGCTCTATTTTAAAAAACTCTTTATATGCACTATTTACTCTTGCTTGGTGGTATTCTAAATTATAGATTTTACCGTTTTCTATTTTTATGGTTTCAAATAGTGTCGGTTCTATTATCTGTTTAGTTTTAATTAGTATTGGTTTTCGATTTAATATTTTTGCTTGCATTTCGCTCTTTGTATTTGCTTCGTAGGGTGCGACCTGTGTGTCGCACCGATTGTTGTTGCGTCTGAAAAATTTAGTATTTTTATGGCAATTTAAACTAACGGTGCGACACATAGGTCGTACCCTACATATAAATCGTTACAGTTTAATCCTTAAACAGTTCTGTGCTTTGGTATCGGCAGGCATTGTCTGGTAGTACAGTTACTACGGTTTTGCCTTTAATATTTTGCTCTTTTGCTAAATTGTAAATGCCTGCTATGTTTGCTCCGCTTGATATTCCTACAAATAGTCCCTCTTTTTTTGCTAACTCTTTTGCCTTTTCTATAGCTTCTTGGCTTGTAACTGTTACTGTTTTATCTAAAATATTTAAGTCTAAATTTTTTGGTATAAAGCCTGCGCCTATGCCCTCTATTTTATGAGCCCCTTTTTCTTTGCCAGTAATTACTGCACTCTCGGCTGGCTCTATGGCTACTACTTCTATATTGCTGTTTTGCTCTTTTAAATATTTGCCTATTCCGCTAATTGTGCCACCTGTTCCTACACCGGCTATAAATATATCTAAACTCTTTAACTCTTTTAATATCTCTGGAGCTGTGTTTTGGTAGTGTGCTTTTGGATTGGCTGGATTTTCGAATTGGTTTAGCATTAGGGCGTTTTCTTGCTCTACTATCTTTTGTGCTTTTGCTATAGAGCCATTCATACCTTCTCTTGCTGGCGTTAGTATTAACTCTGCACCATAGTGTGTTATGGCTGACCTTCTCTCTATACTCATAGATTCTGGCATTACAATAGTTAGCTTTATCCTCTTTATTGCACAAACTAAGGCTAAACCAATACCAGTATTACCACTTGTTGGCTCTACTATATGCATATTTTCTAACTTACCTTGCTCTATTGCATCCTCTACCATAGCAAGGGCAATTCTATCTTTAATAGAGCCTGCTGGGTTTAAAAATTCGCACTTTGCCCAAACTTCACACTCTAAATCTCTACTGCCTTGCTCTAGCTTAATAAGTGGGGTATTGCCTATTTTAGATATTATTTTCATTATCTTGAGCTTCTTCTAATGGCATAAACATTCTATCTTTTTTAGAGTAGTATAAAATATTACCAGTTTCTAAATCGTAGTGCCAACCGTGCAGAAATAGTTTTTTAGCATCTACTCTCTCTTTTACCGATGGGTAACTTAGTAGATTTTTTAACTGAATTACTACAGATACTTGCTCTGCATACTCTTTTTGGACCTCTAATGGAGCATCTGGCATATGCATAAGAGAGATTTTTTTAGCACTCTCTCCAAGGCTTAGCCACTTTATTGTGTGTATATTATTTTTATTTGGTTTAAGGTCTTTAAATAGTGCACCAATCGCCCCACAGTGGGTGTGCCCACATACGATAATATTTTCTACCTCTAATACATCTGTTGCATACTCAATAGCAGCAGCGGTTGCGTGAAATTCGCTGTCTGGCTGAAATGGTGCTACGAAATTACCTATATTTCTAATTACAAATAGTTCACCAGGTAGAGTATTGGTAATTAAATTTGGAACAACTCTTGAGTCGCTACATCCAATAAATAGGGCTTTTGGCTTTTGCCCATGCTCTACTAAATCTTTAAATAGATATTTGTAGTTTTGTAAATCTATATCTTTAAACTCTTGGTAACCGTCGATAACTTCTTGCATTAAACTATCCTCCATTCTATTTTTTGATTTGCCATAAATGGCACTACATCTTTGTATTTTGCCGGTATTGCAAACTCTTTTTGCTCTAATGTTATGGTTTTTTCTATTGGCTTTAAGCCATAGATTTTTTGTGCATTATCACTTACAAACGCTTGTAAATTCTCTAGCTTGTTATGTTTAGCAAATAGTTGTGTTAAAAGTTGCAAAGCAATAGGGGCTGTAAATACACCAGCCGCACAGCCTGGTGCCTCTTTGGCACTTCTTGGGTGTGGTGCTGAATCTGAGCCAAACATCACTTTTTCGTTTGCATTTAATGCTAAGTTTAAAAGTGCTTCTCTATCTTCTGGGCGTTTTGCTATTGGCTTGCAAAATAGGTGTGGTTGCAGCATTCCACCGGCTACATCATCTAGTGTAATATAGAGGTGGTGTAAGGTAATTGTTGCATACAAATTATCAAACTCTAGCACCGCATCTGCCGAAGCTTTTGTAGTTATATGCTCCATTATAATTTTTAATTTAGGAAATGCAGTTGCTAACTGCTTATAAATTGGTATAAATTCAGCCTCTCTATCCATTACAAAGCCGTTGCTTTCGCCGTGAATACATAGCGGAATCTCTAACTCACTCATAGCTTCTAATGTTGTGCGTAAATTATCTATGCTTAAAGAGCTAACCCCACCTTCGCTATTTGTCGTAATGCCTGCTGGGTAGAGTTTTATAGCTAAGATTTCATCTTTTACGCTCTTTAAAAAATCGTAGCTATAGTCATCTTTAAAAAATAGCGTCATATATGGTGTAAAGTTATCACCATTAGTTGCATCTAAAATCTCTTGTTTATACTCTAGCAGTACCTCTTTTGTTGTAATTGGAGGCGTAGTGTTTGGCATAATAAGCCCACCTGCAAAACTCTTTGAACTAAGAGGTGCTACAGTTTTTAGCATATCGCCACTTCTAAAGTGTAGGTGCATATCCAGCGGGGATGTAAGTTGCACTTGCATTAAAATCCTTTGTAATATAATAGTTACTTTTAGTTGGTATAAGCCAATACTCTATTCGTAGTTTACTATTAAAAGGTTTAAATTTAAATGGCTTTGTAGCTTTAGGCTCTCTTTTTACAATATTGTGTAAATCTAGCACTTTTGGAGGGGTATAATTTGCTTTAGGGTAGTCTATACCACCAGGAAAAAGTTGGTTACAAGTTGCTATTCGCTTTACACTCTTTAGTGTGGCACTTATAGGATTATCAAAAATAAAAAGCCACTTAGCATACTCAGAACAGGTAGGATAATACCTACAACTTGCCGGAGTAAATTTGCTAAGGGTTTGATACCACTTTAAAGCTGTTGGTGTTTTTTTCATAATTTTTTAACCTCTCTATTTTATGGTCGGTTTTATGGTCGGTAAACCGACCCTACATTTCTTGGGATGTAGGATATAGGTGGTGGTGGGGATTTAGAATGAGTAAAACTATTTTTCTAATACCTAAACCCAATACCCTAATCCAACATCCCAAATCCAACATCCTAAATCCCATATCCAAAATCCTAAATCCAAAATCCTAAATCCTAAATCCTAAATCCTAAATATCCGGATGTGGAACAACAACATACGATTTAGAACCATTTATAGAGTGGTAAATTGTTGTTTTGTAAATATTTGCGTAATATTTTAATAAGATTTGTTGCAAAGTTGGCTCGATTGATGGGATAAACCAACCATTGTTACTAATTAAAATTAGATATTTTGGATAATCTTCATAAGTTTTGTCTTTTGTGCCTTCGTAGCAAATTGCTATTTTATATCGCTTACCAAGAGCATTTATGTATGTATAATCTTTATCTGCTCCATAATCAACTGCACCATCAAAAAATATTTTGTTCACAATACTACCCATCCATTTTGGTAGTGGATTTGTTTCGCCAAATGGTACTAATATTACTTTATTGGCTATTTTAAATGAGCCTTTATCTATAATATAGGCAGAATTTTTATAATTATTTTGGCTAATAAAATAGAGTGAACCTACAACTATTGTAATCTTTTTAGAACGCTCTAAAAACTCTTCTAAATAACTTTGCTCTAAATTTAGGAAATATGGCAATATCGACTCTGGTAATATTATAAGTTTTTTATTTTTTGCAATAGCTTTATCTATTTTTTTAAGTGCTAATTTTGTATAGACTGCTTGGTTTTTTGGCAACCACTTCTGTTCTACCTTTATATTAGTAGAAGTAAGTTCTATATCTCTAAGTGAATTTGCTTTTATAATTTTTGGGTTTTTTAAATCTATTGCGAATAGTATTAATAGTAGCAAGTACCATTTTTTAAATGTTAAATATAGTGATAGTGCAAAAAGGATAAGTGTAAATTGCCAAATATGCAAGCCAAAAGCTGAGTCTGTAAATATTAGTAAAAGTTTAAGCCAATTAAAGCCAAAAGGTTCTATAAATATTAAAGCAATTAAAGCTAATGAGCGTAAAAAATAGATTGTTTTCTCTTTCTCAATCAGTGGAAATTTATTCTCAATTTTTCGTGATATATAACTTGCTATATATGCTAATAATAAAAATATTAATCCTATTGTAAGGGCTATTAATAATAGTGAAACAGGTACTAAATATGGCAATTTATAGTGAATAAAACTAATCGACATCCACCACAGCCATAGTGCTCCGATGAAAAAACCACTAAAAAACCAAGTTGGGGTATTGGCTTTTAGTAATCTGTAGAGTCCAAAGAGTGCTAATATAGAATTTACTGTAATTAAAATATACCCATTTAATAGCTTAAAATACTCAATATATATAAAAGCTGATAGAGATAATGCAATAACCAAGCCTTCTATTATATGGTTGGTGGTAAAATATTTTCCAATTTTCATTTTAAAGGACCTTTATGCAAAACGGTATTATGCAATTTCTACCATTGATTGTGTTATTCGCAATTTTTTATTTTTTAATTATCAGACCACAGCAAAAAGCTCAAAAAGAGCACAAAGCTATGTTGGAGTCGCTTAGCAAAGGCGACAAGATTGTAACTACAGGTGGCTTAATTGCCGAAGTAGTTAAACCAGAAGAAGATTTTATCAAAATAAAGCTAAATGATGACACGATTGTTAAGCTAGATAGAGCATATGTATCGAAAAAATTAAGTTAATGGCTAGAATATGGGAAAATTAAATTATAGAGTTGTAATATTTATGCTCGCATTTGCGTTTGGAGTAATTTTTTCTATTCCAAGCCTTATACAGAGTAATAGTGGTAAAAAAATTACCTTAGGGCTTGATTTGCAAGGTGGTTTGCACCTTTTGTTAGGTATTAAAACAGAAGATGCTTTAAAATCTTATACAAAATCTTTAGTTTCAACGGCAAAATTTGCATTAGATAAAAAAGATATAGTTATAGATGATGTTAATATTAAAGTTGATATGAAAAAAAACATTGATAACGCTTCTTTTACCGTAGTAGATGAAGATGAAGTGAAAAATGCAGTAAAAACTTTAAAAGATACTTTAAAAGATATAGATATTAAAGCTAATGGTACAAAAGTTACTTTAACTCTTCCAAAAAAAGTAATTCAAAAAGTTACAAATAAAGCTATTAATCAGGCTGTAGAGACTATTAGAAATAGACTTAACCAATTTGGTTTGGCTGAACCAATGGTAGCAAAGCAGGGTAAAGATAAAATTTTAGTTGAAGTTCCTGGTATCAAAACCGAAAAGGAAAAGAGCAGAATTAAAAAGCTTATTGCAAAAACTGCACACTTACAATTAATGGCAGTAGATGAAGATAGAGCTGCTAGAGTAGATAGTATGTCTCCACTAGAAGCTAAAAAGTATGGCGATGTAATTTTGCCAGATGTTAAGCATCCTCAAGTAAAGTATTTGCTTCGTGGAATTCCTGTGTTAGATGGTTCAATGCTAACAGATGCTAAATCTGTTTACGATAAGAATGGACAGCCGATGATTACTTTTGCACTCAATGGAGAAGGTGCTAAAATTTTTGCAGCATTTACAGAAAAAGCGGCTCCAACTCGTGCGAGACTTGCTATTGTATTGGATAATAAAGTTTATTCAGCACCACACATTGATGAAAGAATTGGTGGTGGTCGTGGACAAATTACTGGCGGATTTACAATTAACGAAGCAAACGATATTGCTATTGCACTTCGTTCTGGAGCACTTCTTGCACCTGTATTTATTATGGAAGAGAGAAGCATAGGTCCAAGCCTTGGTAGAGATAGTATTATAGCTAGTTCAATCGCTCTATTTAGTGGTTTTGCTTTAGTATTCCTATTTATGATGTTCTATTATGGAATGGCTGGTGTAATTGCAGATATTGCACTTGTAGCTAACCTATTTTTGATTATTGCGATTATGTCTCTATTTGGTGCTACACTTACACTTCCAGGTATGGCAGGTATTGTCCTTACTGTTGGTATGGCGGTCGATGCCAATGTTATTATCAACGAGCGTATAAGAGAGTTAATACACGAAGGTAAAAGTGTTGCTAAAGCTATAGAAGATGGCTATTCAAATGCATTTACAGCAATTTGGGATGCCAATGTAACAACACTAATTGCTTCAACTCTGCTTTTCTTTTATGGTACTGGCCCAATAAAAGGCTTCGCGGTAACTATGACAATCGGTATTATGGCATCTATGCTAACAGCGATTTTGGGAACTCATGGATTATATGAATTGTTGTTACCTAAAATTAAAAAAGATAAACTAGGCTTCTGGTTTGGTATTAAGGAGGCTAAATAATGGAACTGTTTAGATATAAAGAACCTATTGCATTAATGTCAAAGGCTAAATATTTTGGTCTATTGTCTCTAATAGTAGTATTGGCTTCTTGGACAATTATTTTTACAAAAGGCTTTAATTACGGTATAGATTTTGCAGGTGGTACACTGATTCAAGTTAAATATGATAAAAAAGCTCCATTAAAAGAGATTAGAGCAAAATTATCTACAGTTAAAAAATATGAAAATGCCTCTGTTACAAATTTTGGTAGCGATAAAGAGATTGTAATTAGAACAAAAAGTTCATCTGGCAATGTAGGTAAAGATGTAGGTAAAGAGATTGCTACACTTTTAAAAGGAACTGGCAATTTAGTTATTCGTCGTGTAGATATGGTTGGTCCTAAAATTGGTGGCGAACTAAGAGAAAAAGGAATTAAGGCAACACTTTTTGCAATTATAGGTATTTTAATTTACTTAACATTTAGATTTGAATGGCGTTTTGCTTTAGCTTCTGTAATTGCTTTGGTACACGATGTATCTATAGCAATGGGTGCTATTGCACTATTTCAAGTTCCTTTTAACTTAGATATATTAGCTGCAATTTTAACAATTCTAGGATACTCTTTAAACGATACAATTATTGTATTCGATAGAATTAGAGAGGGTATTGTAAAGATGAAAAGTAATTTTAATTTAGGTGAAATTATCGATGACTCTGTTACGAGAACCCTCTCAAGAACTACTCTTACATCATTAACTACATTCTTTGTTGTTTTTGTGTTATATCTATTTGGTGGAGAGATTTTAAAAGGCTTTAGCTTTACTCTACTTGTTGGTGTTGTTGTTGGTACATACTCATCTATTTTTATTGCCTCTCCAATACTTATGTGGTTAGGTTTTGATGTAAAAGGGTACAAAGAAGCATTAGCTGAAAAGAAAAAACGAGAGATGGAAAAAGAGAAATTAAGAAACCAATTTGAACAAGGTGTTGTTTAAGCTTTGGCTTAATCAATATCTCTGGAGATAAGTAGTGTTTTATAAATATTTAATTTTACTCACTTCATTTGTTTCGTTGCTATTGGCGACACTGCCACAATCTATTAATGATATGATATACAAAGAGAAAATTAACCCTTCTACTTTAAGCATAATTATTAAAGATAAAGCTACAAACACAGTAATTGCTTCCTTGAATCCAGACATAGCAAGAACTCCCGCCTCTGTTGCAAAAATAGCTACAACTTATGCTGCACTTTTAGAGTTTGGTACAAATTTTAAATGGCCTACTCAAATTTATTATACAGGTAAAGTAAAAAGTGGCACACTCTATGGAAATATAATTGTAAAAGCTTATGGTGACCCAACACTTAGAGCAAAGGATGTTAAAGCTTTTGCAAATAAAATAGCAAGTTATGGCATTAGAAAAATAACCGGAAATTTAGTAATAGATAGAAGCTTTTTTAAAAATAGTACAAAAATCAGCTCAGGATTTGATAGAAATTATGTAAGCGAATATAATGCAATGCCAGATGCTTTAATGTATAACGACCACTTAAGCACAATTAAAATTACTCCAACATCTAAAGGAATAAAAGCATTTACTGCATATGGAGATAAAGGCTTTAAATTAGTAAATAGAATAAAAGCAGTTAATGGTGCATGTAGAGGTAAAAACTCTTGGCCATCTGTTAAATTTGTAAAAGATAATGGTGCTGTAGATGTTTATTTAGGCGGAAGATTATCTACTAAATGTAGAACAATTACACTGTGTAGAGTTTTATCTAAACCTTATGTTAGTTTTTATTATTCATTTAAAACATATTTAAAAAAAGCTGGCGTAGATTTTAATGGAAATTTAGTATTAAGTAAGACTCCTAAAGGTGCTAAGTTGATGTTTACTCACTACTCTAAAACACTTTTGCAAATTGTATCTAAAACTTTAAAGATGAGTAATAATTTGTACGCTAGACATATCTTTTTGATTTTAGGTGCTAAAAAATATGGCTACCCAGCGACACTTTCAAAATCGCAAAGAGCGATAAAAGAGATTTTAGGCTCAAGAGGATTACTCGATAATGGCGACCATTTTGTAAATGGATGTGGTTTAAGTAGAGAGTCAAGACTTAAAGCAACAACAGCAATTAAAATAATGGACGATGCTTATAAAACTCTTGGAGATAGATGGCTACAAGCACTATCTATTGCAGGGGTAGATGGAACAATTAATAAGCGCTTTAAACATACTATCGTAGTAAACAGAGCCTTTATGAAAACAGGAACACTAAAAAAAGCTAAAAATATAGCAGGCTTTGTAAAAGCCAAAAGCGGAAGATTATACAACACTGCAATATTCTATAATGGTGCTCAAATTTGGCTAGGAAGAGATTTACAAAACAAAATTATCACTTGGCTTGTTAATCAATAGCCTTTTTTAGGTTATAGGATATAGGATTTAGGATATTGGGTGTGGGATGTAGGGGCAGACCTGTGTGTCTGACCGCTAATTTAAATAACTATAAAAACTCCTAATAAGGCGTAAATATACAAATTACCAAAGGAACAACTTTGAATTTCAAAAAATATCCATTCGAAAAATTAAATGAATTATTAGCTGGTATTACTCTAAACGAAGAGTTTAGCCCAGTAAGTTTAACAATAGGAGAGCCACAGTTTGAGACTCCTAAATTTATTAAAGATGCTTTAATAGAAAATATCGATTTACTAAATAAATACCCAAAAACAGCTGGAGAGATAGAGTTAAAAGAGGCTCAATTAAGTTACTTAAAGCAGAGATTTGGGCTAAATTTAGAATTAAACCAGTTAATCCCAACATTTGGTACAAGAGAGTTGCTTTTTAACTTTCCACAATTCTTTTTAAGCGACAAAAAGAGTCCAAAAGTTGCATATGTAAACCCATTTTATCAAATTTACGAAGGTGCTGCAATCGCTAGTGGGGCAGAGGTTGTATATTTAAATTTAAATAAAGAGAGTGGCTTTAAACCTCAAATAGATAGAGATGCTTTAAAAGATGTAGATTTGGTTATTCTAAACAACCCAAGCAATCCAACTGCAAGTACAATGAGTTTAGAAGAGTTAAAGCAGTGGGTAGAGTTGGCACTAGAGTTAGATTTTGTACTATTAAATGACGAATGCTACATAGACCTTTACTTCAACGAGCCAATACCTTCGATACTAAATGCTTCTATCGAAGCTGTAAATAGCGAATTTAAAAATATTTTAACAGTAAACTCTATCTCTAAACGCTCATCTGCACCAGGGCTTAGAAGTGGCTTTATAGCAGGCGATAAAGATATTTTAAAAGAGTATTTAAAATACAGAACCTATGTAGGCTGTGCATCACCACTACCACTGCAACATGCAGCCACAGTAGCTTGGGCAGACCAAAAACATGTTGAACCATTTAGAGCAATTTACAAACAAAACTTAGAGCTAGCAAGTGAAATTTTAGGCGTAGATATGCCAGATAGCACATTCTACGTATGGATGGAAGTAAAAGACGCCCTAAACGCAGCTAAAAAACTATACGAACAGTACAATGTAAAAGTACTCCCAGGCGAGTTTTTAGGCAGAGAGGGTGCAGGAATTGGCTACTGGAGACTAGCTTTAGTTTATGAGCCAAAAGTTACCAAAGAGGCACTGCAAAGGGTGGCTAAGTTTTTAAAGGAGTGGGATTAAAAGCACCTCTTCCTAAAATAGATTATATTTTTAAATCTCAAAATCTTCAAAGCCGTCATATTTACTAAATGATAGCAAATAGAGACTCTTAAGAAGATTAGGGGAGAGTTTACTTAATTCTTCAAAAACAGAGTTTTCAAGAGTCTCTTTTGAACCAGAAGCTATTACATCATCTAAAACTTTAGGTAGTGCTTCGCATAACTTTTTAAAACTATCACGCTCGCCTGTAACTATTTCATAAAATTTATCAATCGAGACTCTACGGATATATTCATGCTCATGAGGTGTGCCATCTAGCGATATCTTCCAAGGTATATTTTGACTCTTTTTTGCAATCACTTCAACCAAGAAACATCTGTTTTGAGCATCTTTTAAAAGCACTCCTTGCATTTTAATATAAGTTTTTTGGGAAGATGAGGAATTCATAGTGTTATGCTTATTTTTCATCTCTACATATATTTTTTCGGTTTCGTTTATTAAATCAAATCCCTCTTTTGGAACAATCCAATTTTTATTGATATATTTAAAAATATTTTGATGAAAATAGCCGATATGGTTAGTATTGGATTTATCCATTTGACGAATAATTTCAGACTCTATAATCTCTTTAATGCTTTTATTGTAAATTTTACTGTCAAAAGTTAGCTTTATTGGGTCGATTAAATTTTTATTAAATTTCTTAAGGTCAATTTTAAAACGGTATTTCTCTACCGTCTCTTTAACATGATTAAAAAGGTCTTTATCTGAAATAAAGCCGAGATTATAATTTTTCATTTTCTACCTTTTTAATTTTATCTAATAAAGCTACAAGTGATTTACCCATAGCAAAAGCTAAATTTACGGGAACAGCATTTCCAATCTGTTTGTATTGATTAGTCATAGAACCTACAAACTCCCAATCATCTGGAAAGGTTTGAATTCGTGCATACTCTCTTACTGTAAATGGTCGTGTTTCATCAGGGTGACAACGCTCTGTCTGCTTTTGAGCAGGTGAACAAGTTAGTGTAAGTGAAGGCTCGTCCCAAGCAATTCTTCTTGCAATTCCCGTTTTACCTCCACCAAGATAGAAGCTTTTCATCATATACTCTTTTTGAATTTCAAGAGGCAAATCACGCCAATATCCACCTGCTGGAACCAAATCTAAAACTCTTTTTTTCTTTTCAGGATAAACTTGTCCAATGGAAGTTGGAACATCACAGTCATAAAGCTCACCCTTGCAAAGGGCATCTCTTAGGGTATAAACTTTATTGCTTGGCTTGGGCCATTGAAAAGTTACTTTTGAGTCATACTCTTTTTTAATACCCACAATAAATAGTCTCTCTCTCTTTTGTGGTACATTATAGTGTATGGCTTTTAGTACTTTTGGCTCTAAAACTTCATAACCCATAGATTTAAAAACCTCTACCATAGTCTCTAGTGTTCGTCCACGATCATGGCTTTTGAGACCTTTTACATTTTCGGCTAGAAAAACTTTTGGTTTTGACTCTTTTAAAGCCCTTGCAAATTCATAAAATAGTGTTCCTCTAGTATCTTCTAAACCTCTTTTTTTACCTGCATAAGAGAAAGCCTGACAGGGGAAACCACCTGTTAAAATATCTATACCTCTGTATGGTGTAAAGTCTATTTTGGCTACATCATCATGGATTACATTCCACTCTGGGCGGTTTTTTCGTAAAGTTTCGACTGCATATTTATCTATTTCATTTAAAAGCAGATGTTTTATCCCTGCTCTCTCCATGCCAAGAGCCATACCACCTGCTCCTGCAAAGAGTTCAATAGAGCTATAAGAAGTAGAATGATTTAATAGATTATTAATTAACTGTTGTGTTTCACTCATGCTACTCCTTTAAGTTTTAATTAGTAAATTAGATTTTACGATAAATATCTATCTAAGTAAAATATATTTTACTATAAAATAATAAAAATATTAAACTTTTTGAGCTTTTGATAATTAAACTCTTCTCTTATGCTTTCATTTTCTAATAATTAGCTATATATTCAAAAAATATTGGTAAAATTTTGTAACGATTTATAAAGGGATATTAATGAGCAATGAAGAGATTGATATAGAGGCTTTAAAGAACGATAAAGAGTTTCAAGAGAATTTAAAAAAGTTAGAAGAGGAGGTTGCTACTACTAAATCTTTGGCTAAGGTTTATCAGCTTTTAGATACAAAGTTAGCTTTGCAGGCTAATGAAGATGAGATAAACGAGCTATTTCAGCGTGTTGTAAATGATGCATTCGAAATTGTATCTAGCAAAATTGCCGAGGGTGGAGAGTTGGATTTAAGTAATCCAGATGAGTACTCAGCGGCTCGTGCAATTTATGAGCATGGAATTGAGAGATATAGCTCTAACGATAAAAAAGCTGCACAAGAGCTATTTTTAGCACTTAATTACTTAATTAATAACGAAGAGTTAAAAGATGCCCTTATGCTTCACGCTGCCGCAGTTGGCAAAGGGTATAGTTTTGATGATTTTATGAGTAAATTAACAAAAGTTGATGATATAGATTATAACGACCCTATGAGCGTATTTATTACAGACTTTGTACAGCCTGTAGATATTTTACTTGTAATGATGAAAGATGAAGTTGCTAAGCTTGAAGAGAGACTTCAAAAGCTGGAACAAGCCAGGAAAGGAGCTTAGAGCTAAGAGCGTAGAGCATAGAGCTAACAAGGTAGCTTCGCTTTTTTTAATGAGGCTTTGCCACATTATTATTTAAAATGCGACGAAGTCGCACAATTAGCTCTAAGCTCTTGGTACTAAGCTCTAAGCTCCTTTTGAAAAAAGGAAACAGATGCATATACATTTTATTGGAATTGGTGGAATAGGTTTATCAGCACTTGCTAAGTTTTTGGCGGGGCAAGGGATTAAGATAAGTGGTAGTGATATATCTAAAAGTGAGATAACAGATGATTTAGCTATAAATTATGGTGCACAGATTACAATACCGCATCATGAAAATGCTGTTGAGGGTGCAGATATGGTTATTCACTCTGCTGTAATTCGCCCAAATAACCCTGAGTACAAGAGAGCTAAAGAGTTAGGTATTGAACTACTCTCACGAAAAGAGGCTCTTAAATTTATACTTAAAGATAGTAGAGTATTTGGCGTTGCAGGAGCACATGGTAAGAGTACAACTTCTGCAATATTGGCTTCTATAATGCAAGAGAGCAACGCTTTAATTGGAGCAATTAGTAAAGAGTTTGGCTCTAATGTTCGTACGCACGATTGTAGCGATGTTGTTTTTGAGGCTGATGAGAGCGATGCTAGTTTTTTAAACTCTAACCCATACTTAGCGATTGTAACAAATGTTGAGCCTGAGCATATGGAGTATTATGAGTACGACGAGAGCCGTTTTTATCAAGCGTACCGAGACTTTTTAGAGTTGGCAAAAATTCGTGTACTTAATGGCGAAGATGAGTTTTTAGCTAAGCAAAATGACTTGAAAAATATATATCTCTACCCATCTAAAGATATTAGCGATGTAGAGTATATATTAATAGATAAAATTCCACATACAAGATTTAAGCTAAAAGATTATGGCGAATTCGATGTATTTGGTTTAGGATTTCATATCGCAATAGATGCCTCTTTGGCAATATTAGCAGCTCTTGAGCTTGGGCTTGATGTTGAGAGTATTAGAGATAATTTGCTTAAATACAAAGGCATTAAAAAGCGTTTTGATGTTGTTCAGAACAATGGAATGGTAGTAATAGATGATTACGGACACCATCCAACAGAGATAAAAGCAACACTAGAGTCGATAAAAGAGTATGCAAAATTACTAGATATAAAAAAGATTTACGCAATTTGGCAACCGCACAAATATAGCCGTACTATTGATAATCTATCTGGCTTTGTAGAGTGCTTCGAGGGTGTAGATGAACTTACAATTCTACCTATCTGGGCAGCTGGTGAGCTAAAGGTAGATATTGACCTAAAGGGTGCATTTAGCAGATATCCGCTAATTATGGCAGACAGAGTTACTAGAAAAGATAGCAAAGTCTATATATATGGCGAAGAGGGTGTTATTCGCAAATACAAAGATGGCTTAGTAGTCGCCTTTGGTGCTGGTGATATTACATACCAAATTAGAGGGTTAAAGTAGTTGAATAAACTGCATGTTTCAGAGTCTAAAAAAAAAGGGTGGAATCTACAGTTTAAATTGTCAAAAAAGTTAAATTGCAACTTATAGAGAGTTAAAATTGTAGATTCCCGTTTTCACGGGAATGACGGCGGTGGTAGATTATCAATTTTATTTAATAATTGATTCCATTAAATAGCTATAGATTCCTGAACTTAGCGTTACTCCCACTAACCTCTAACAACTAATCCCTACTCCCTAAACCTTTCTATGTGGGTCAAGTTTTAAAAGTACTAAATCAGCAATCACATTACCAAGCAGAGTTAAAAAAGCTCCTATGATTAGTATTCCCATAATTACAGGGTAATCTCTTGCTAAAGCGGATTGGAAGAATAGTAAGCCCATTCCATCTATAGAGAATATCTGCTCTAAGATTACACTACCACCTAGCAAACCTGGTAGTGATAGTCCAAGTATAGTTACGATAAATGGCATTAGGTTTGGGTAGATGTAGCGTTTTTTAATTACCTTGTTACTAAGCCCTCTTGCTTTTGCAAAAAATATGTAATCGCTTTTTAAAATATCAAGAGTAAGTGAACGGATGTAGAGTGCTAGTGAGCCAAAGCCTGTAAATACAACTACAGTTATTGGTAAAGTTAAGTGATAAGCTACATCTAAATAGTGTGCAAAGCCTGTTTTTGCTTTTAAACCCTCTATTCCAGATATTGGGAACCAGCCAAGTTTAAAGCCAAAAAACATTATTAAAATTAGTGCCAAGTAAAAAGATGGTGTTGCATAACTAAGTAGTGCAAACTGCTTTACAAATTTCTCGAACTTTCCACCCCTTAGGGCACTCTCTACTCCTAATTTTATAGCAAGAAAAAAGATTATAATCATAGAGGCTAAATTAATTCCAAGTGTAATGCCAATACGGCTTTTTATTTCACTAATTACGCTATTTCCACTTGCAAAAGAGATGCCAAAGTCTAATTTTAATATCGATTTAAGCCAACCAAAATACTGCTCTAAAAATGGCTTGTTTAAGCCGTAAACCTCTTTTAAATGCTCTATCGCTTCTGGTGTCATATTGGGGTTTAAACCGCCTGCACTCATAAAGCTATTGGGTGCAGAATGAATAGCAACAAAAGATATTAAAGAGATTAAAAGTAACATCGAAATAATATATGCCACCTTTTTAGCTATAACTTTAAGCAATTAGCCCCTTTTTTATAAGTTCGGCAAAACCACCTGCCTTTAGCGAAGCAGAGCCTACAAGAACGCCATCTACGCTATCTATTTTTGCAATATCCGCGATATTATCAACCTTTACGCTTCCGCCATACAGTAGCTCTTTGTTAAATTGTGCCTTTAAGCGGTTGTGTACCAACTCTATATCTTCGATTGTGGCACTAACGCCTGTACCGATTGCCCAAATTGGCTCGTACGCGATTGTAAAGTTATCGTAACTTGTATCTATGCCATCAAATTCGCTAAATAGGTACTCAAAAAGTGCCTCTTGACCTTGCTCTCTTACACTTAGTGGCTCGCCAATGCAGTAGATTATCTCGAAACCATTTGCTTTAAAGAATTCAAACTTTTTAGCAATAAACTCTTGGCTCTCTCCTAAAATTTCGCGTCGCTCACTATGTCCGATAAGGATTTTTTTAATGCCAAACTCTCCTAACTGCTCGAGTCCAATTTCGCCTGTAAATGCACCATTTATTTCAAAATAGGCATTTTGTGCACCAATATCTATTTTGCCACTAGCTTCGCACAGTGCAGTTGCTGGTGGAAATAGTAAAACATTTCCACTATCTACACCCTCTAAATGGGCATTTAACTCTTGAATATACTCTTGAGTTGAAGCTCTTGTGTGGTTCATTTTAAAGTTTGCTACAAATCTCATATTATGCCTCCAACGCTTCGATACCTGGCAGTTTTTTGCCCTCTAATAGCTTTAAGCTTGCTCCTCCACCTGTACTTACAAATGTCATTTCGTCTATATCTCCAGCTCTTGCAACAACATCGGCAGTATCTCCACCCCCAACAATAGTAGTTGCGTGAGTTTCGGCTACATAGTGCGATACTTTGGTTGAACCTTTTGCGAATTTATCCATCTCATAAACTCCCATTGGTCCATTCCAAATAATAGTTTGTGCATCGTTTAAAACTTCTCTAAAAAGTCTTGTAGATGCTGGTCCAATATCTAAGCCCATCCAGTTTTCTGGAATCTCTTGGCTTGGTAGATACTTAGCTGGTGCATTATTGCTAAACTCTGGTGCAGCAACAACATCTACTGGCAGATAAATTTTAACGCCATTTGCTCTTGCCTTATCCATTACGCGTTGAGCTTCGTCTAGTAAGTCTTCTTCTAGTAGCGAGTTTCCTACTTCGTAACCTAACTGTTTTAAGAATGTAAACGCCATACCACCGCCAATTATAATTTTATCTACCTTATCTAAAAGTTGGTCTAGTGCCTCAAGTTTTCCAGATACTTTACTTCCACCAACAATAGCTACAAATGGGCGAGTTGGCTCTTTTAAAATTCTACTAAAAAAGTTTACCTCTTTTGCCAATAAAAAGCCTGCTGCTTTTGTCTTTTTAGTGTAGAACTTGGTAATTGCATGAATAGATGCGTGTTTTCTATGGCAAGCACCAAAGGCATCATTTAGATAAATTTCGCCAAATTGGCTTAACTCTTTCGCAAACTCTTCGCTGTTGCTAGTCTCGCCAGCATCGAAACGGAGGTTTTCTAAAAGTAGAACATCACCACCCTCCATTTTATCAAATAACTCTTTAGCTTTTTTTGTTACAACTGCCCCCTCTCTTGAGTCATCAAAGTATAGATTATTCTTAATCTTCAATAAAACATCTAACCTCTTTGCAACATCTTCTAAAGAGTGTTCGTGCGTAAATTTACCTGGCTCTGGACGCTCAAAGTGTGAAGCTAGTACAACTTTGCACCCTCTATCTAGGCAGTATCTAATTGTAGGCAAGGCTGCTCTAATTCTTCTATCGTCGGTAATGTTTCCAAACTCATCTTTTGGTACATTAAAATCGCATCTTATAAATACACTTTTGCCATCTATATCTAAATCTTTAATAGTTTGCATTAGGACTCCGTATCTTTTTTATAACTGAAGTTACGCACTATATACATTATTTAATAGCACAAGAGGGCAAAACAAAAAAGCAACACCTATAAAAGAAAAATTATCACTCTTAGCTTCGGCTAGGAGAGAGAATTTGTTCTTTCATATCTGTCACTTTTTTGATTTGTTAAATATTGCATATAGTGCGTAACTTCAGTTTATAAATTTTACTAAAAAAAGGGTTAAAAGCGAATGTAAATGTTACAATAGCAAATATTTATATCAACAAAGGTTATAGTGTGCAAAAAAACGCTACATATGCACTATTTGGTGGAAGCTTCGACCCGCCACATTTAGGACATTTAGAGATTATTAAAAAGGCTTTAGAGTTAAAAGAGATAGACAAAGTTTTAGTTATGCCAACTTATCTAAACCCCTTTAAGAGTAGCTATAGTGTAGAGCCAAAAAAACGCTTAGAGTGGGTAAAAGAGGCTTTTGATTTAGAAAATGTAGAGATTAGCAGTTTCGAGATAGAGCAAAACAGAGCAGTCTATACCATAGAGAGCTTTGAACACTTAAGCAAAGAGTTAAATATTAAGTATATTATTATAGGTGCAGATAATTTAAATAGCATAACAAAATGGGCAAGTTTTGAGAAGTTAAATAGCCAAGTTTGCTGGATTGTGGCAACACGAGAGGGGCAAGATTTAGAGCTTGAAGCCTTGCGAGAGTATATTTTACTAAATATTAGCGTAGATGTTAGCTCTACTGAGCTAAGAGAGGGTAAAAAGTTAGAGTTTTTAGATAAAAAAATTAAATCGCAAGTGCTTTTAGAATATAATATCAGTAATAATTAAGCAAGAGGATACAAATGAGTAACTTAGATAGCAGAGTAGAAAAATTAGTAAAATTTTTAGACGAGAAAAAAGCAGAAGAGATAGAGGTTTTTAACCTTGAAGATAGCGACTACATCGCAAAGCAAGTAATTTTAGTAAATTCACTTGGTGGAAAACATACATCAGCACTATACGATAACTTAAGAGTAGAGTTAAGAAACTTAGGCGAAAAATTAATGGGTGCGGACGAAAGCGACGACTGGGTAGTGGTAGATTTAGGCGATATTTTAATACATATAATGACACCACAATATAGAATGAGATACTCTATAGAGGAGTTTTTAAAAGAGTTAAAAGAGGGTAAATTTAAACCTACAGAAGAGATTTAATTAATAGCACCTCTAGTAGAGGTGCTATTATCTATTTGGATATTTTAATATATCTAATCTAACTTTCCCAATACCTTGATGGTACATTCCTAAACGCTTTGCTGCTTCATCAGTTAAATCTATAATTCTATTTCCAGAGTAAGGTCCACGGTCGTTTATTCTTACTATTACACTTTTTCCGGTAGATAACAATGTAACTTTTACTATTGTATTAAATGGTAAAGTTTTATGTGCTGCTGTCATAGCGTGTATGTTTAATTTTTCGCCATTTGCTGTTGTTCTACCATTCCAGCGTTCTCCGTAATAAGAGGCTATTCCAACCATACTATCATTGTAAGAGTTATTATTATATCTAGGATAATTTGTTTTCGGATGTATAGTGCTACAACCAGTTGCCAAAATTAAAATTGAAGAGATAGCTATAAATGTTATTTTTATGTTTTTCATATAAATCCTATTTTTTATTTTAGAAAGTACCATAAATTTGTAACTTTCAAAAGAATTATAGCTACAGAAACTTAAATTTATGTGCTTATTATGTCATATATAGATTTATCTACTTGCTAAATAAAATAAGTTATAATTACTAACTGAAGTTACTAAAAATTAAAGGAGTAAATTATGCCAACAAGAGAAGATGCATTAAATTTATTAAAAGAGTACAATAAAAACCCAGCTTTAGTGCAACATGGATTGCAGGTAGAGGCTTGTATGCAATATTTTGCCAAAGAAGCTGGCGAAGATATAGAGACTTGGGGAGTTGTTGGGCTTTTACACGATTTAGATTACGAAATGTATCCGCAAGAACACTGTCATAAGGCTGCCGAAATTATGGAAGAAAAGGGCTACTCAAAAGAGATTATAAGAGCTATGATGAGCCACGCTTATGGGATTTGTACAGATATAGAGCCACAAACAGCAATGGAAAAAACTTTATATGCAGTAGATGAATTAAGTGGTTTGGTAAACGCTTGCGTACTTGTTCGTCCAAGTAAAAGTATTATGGATTTAAGCGTAAAATCGGTAAAGAAAAAATTTAAAAGCAAAAGCTTTGCAGCAGGTGTCGATAGAGAAGTTGTAAAAAAAGGAGCCGAAATGTTAGGTATAGAGTTAGATGAACTTATAGCAAAAGTTATAGAAGCGATGAAAGAGAGAGCCGAAGAGATTGGCGTGGCTTAATGAAAAATATTATAATTAGTCTATCTTTTCTATATATTTTAGCTTTAGCATATCTATACTTTTGGCAAGATAAGCTTATATTTTTAAATAGTTACAGCAAGGGTTATACTCCACGCCATATAAAAGTTGTTAATTTTAAAACTAGCGATGGAACTGTACTAGAGGGTGGCTATTTAGAGCATAAAAAGGGGTTGCCACTTGTGCTATATTTTGGCGGAAATGCAGCTAATGTTTTATACTTTTTAGATGATAGAGCTAGAGAGATAAAAAATTATAACTTTATAGCTTTTAACTACCAAGGATATGGCAATAGCCAAGGCAAGCCAAGCGAAAAAGCGATATTAAAATATGCATTAGAGATTGCAAAAAAATATAAGCCACAAAAGATAATAGGCAGAAGTTTAGGAACAGCAGTTGCAAGTTATGTAGCTAGTAAAATCAAAGTAGATACTCTACTTTTAATAACGCCATTTGACAGCATAGAGAATGTTGCTCAACATAAGTATCCTATATTTCCTATAAGGTTATTAACTGAAGTTACGCACTATATACAATATTTAACAAATCAAAAAAGTGACAGATATGAAAGAATAAATTCTCTCTCCTAGCCGAAGCTAAGAGTGATAATTTTTCTTTTATAGGTGTTGCTTTTTTGTTTTGCCCTAAGGGTAGCACAAGAGGGCACTTACTGTAAACAGTTTTTAACGCAAGTTAGCTTT